>CADEEX010000026.1:3541-21447 GCA_902826465.1 uncultured Acidobacteriota bacterium | reverse complement strand
ACAGCGATGTCCCTCGATCTCCGCGCAGGCAGGGTTCACGGGATACAGGGCACCGGTGAAGCCGCCGTGGAGCAGTTGCTGAAAGACGCGACGCCCAAGATTTTCGCGTCGGCGCGAGACGCCAACGACGACAATGGCTCGCGGTTGAAGCAGCGGTTGCAGCGACGCCACGGTGGCAATCCGGTTGCGCTCGTCGATCGCGGCGATGGCCGTTGCGGAGGGCTGCAGATCGAGCTGCACTCTCACGGCGCCTGCCGATGCCTCTGTGTGCATCTCGAAGCCGGAGTCGCGGAACAGGGCCAGCCCCTCGGTGTCCGTGTGTCGCTCGGTGCTGACGAAGCTGACGATGCCGCGACTGCTCGCCACCATCGCGAGTCGCTCGAGCAGGGCGGTCCCGAGTCCGCGTCCCTGATGCGCCGCGTCGACGGCGAGCCAGACAGTGGCCGTGTCGTGCGCGGTGACGTCGTAGCAGGCGGCCGCGATCACGGCCAGCGCCTCCCCGTGCTGGCGAAGGGCCAGCAGCGAGAAGCGTTCGCCTGGCGTCCGCGAGTCACAGAATCGGCTGACCACGTCGTGCGGCGTCGCAGCGTCCGCCACGGGCGCGTATCGGCGTGAGTCCGGGGAGAGCCGCTGGACGAAGCGCTGAAACCGTTCCCGATCGTCGGCGACCGCCGGCCGTAGCACGGCCACCGAGCCGTCACGGAGCACCAGCCGGTCCGACTCCGGCGCGAGGAGCGCCGGCCATTCGGCCCGACCGCCGCGCGGTGCGGTGACATTCATGGCGAGGCTTCTAGGCGCGGACTGTCAGCACCGGGCACAGCGCCTGCCGCACGACCTGCTGTGTGGTGGAACCGAACAAGGCGATGTCGACCGTTCCGCGGCCCTGGACGCCCATCACGACCAAGTCGCATCCTTGCGCGTCGGCCACGTCGAGAATCGCCGCGGCGGGCTTTCCATACACGATCTGTTTCCTGACGGTGCAGTAGGTATTCACACTCTCCGGTACCGCCACCTCGAGCTGGCGTCGTGTCTCCTGCTCTCGCCACCGGAAGTAGTCGGCAAGGCTGAGGCGTTCCTCGGACATCTCCGGCATCGGGTGCACGGCCAGCGGCTCGAAGTCCTTGTTGATGACGTGGAGCACCGTCAACGTCGCATCGGTCTCCTGCGCCATTAGCGTCGCGTAGTCGAGCGCCCGCGCCGACGATTTGGAGAAGTCGATCGCGCAGAGAATGTTGCGGAACAGCACCGGACTGGCCGGGACCGCGTCGGGATGATGCGCCGGCACGGTCAACACGGGACAGGGAGCCGTGCGAAGCACGCGTTCGGTGACGGAGCCAAGCAGCAGGCGGTCGAAGCCCGTGCGGCCGTGCGAGCCGAGCACCAGGAGATCCGCCTGGAGTGCGGCCGCCTCGTGCACGATCTCCAGTGCTGCGCGTCCCTGGCGGACCGTGATGCTGATGTCGACGTCCGAGGCCGATTCTCTCGAGACGAAGCTCTGAAGGTCGAACACCACCTTATCGCTGTCGCCATGGATCAGGGTGACAGCGTCCTGCACGCGCACGTCGTCGGCTGAGTAGATCGCGACGTCGCTCGGCATCACATAGAGGGCGGTCACACGGGCGCCATAGCGGCGGGCAATCACGATGGCGTGATCGAGCGCCTGCCGTGAGTGCGTGGAGAAGTCGACCGGGCAGAGGATGTTGTTGATGGTGATCATAGGCCTGTCCCCGCCGGGAGCAACGCGCGTGCCGCATCGACGATTGGTCCGGTCTGCACACGCGGCAGGGGCTGTGCACGAGTGAGCGCGATGCCTGATCGCGTTAGCCCTTTTTGCCGAGTCGTCCCGCTGAATTGCCGCTGCGAATCGGGCGCGAGATAGTCCCCGGACGGTGGGGGATTTTCAGCGATGCGACGCGGCTCGGATTCGGCGGGGCAGGAATGCCTGCCCAAATCGTCGAAAGGCGACGACGCCGCGTGCGCGGTGACGGAACGAAAGTTGCCTCGTCTCCCGACGGGAACGATGTCCGTCGCATCGTGGGCGACGACGACTTCGCCGCCTGGTGGCGTCGCGAACCCGTTGCAGACGACCAGGCGCCCCTCAGCGTTGACGCCCGTTAGTACCTCACATACTGGAGCACCCGATGTCATTGCGAAGAGCGGTTCTTGTCGGAAGTGCGATCACGACCCTCGCCATGGCGCAGCCGAGCGCGCAGTCACCGACGCTCAGGGCGGTCATGCGGACGAAGGTTGACACGGCGGTCAGCCTGCTCGAGCCACTGGTCAACGGCGATTTCGTGGGGATCGACAAGTATGCCGAGCGGTTGAGCCGGATCTCATCGACGGAGATCGGCTCCTGGCAGGAACGGCCAGAGGGCGGCTACATCCGCGCGGCGACGGCGTTCCTTCAGGCGGTAGGCGGCTTGCGCGAGGCCGCGCGCGACAGGAACCTGGATCGCGCAGTCGCCGAACACGCGGCGCTCGTCGAAAGCTGCGTCAGTTGTCACCGCTACGTGAGGCAGTCTCGACAAGCGTCGTTGCGTGTGCCGCCGCCGACGCTTGCGGCCAATCCGCCGCACTAGAACCCCCGCGTCACCGGCCCCGGCGTGAGCGCCGGCGCCCCTACCGCCCCATGCGATCGCTGGCCGTAAATGCCTTCCGTGCCATGGCCACGATCTGGTGATCCGTGGGGTGGTCCACCGTCTCGACGCCCGTAACCCGCTCGGCGACGTGTGGATGCGTGTCCTGCAGATACCGCTGCAGTTCGAGCTTGGCAGAGGCCGGTCCCATCAGAAACACGGCATCCGCGTCCGCCAGCGTGGCCGCGACCTCCTGAAAAAAGTGCAGCGCATCCTGACGATGCTCGGGTGCCTGGCCGCCTCGCGGCAATCCATGTCGGTGGATATGGTGGGCGGGCGCATGAACCGTGGCGGTGTCGACGTCGTCCAGATGTCGATGCTGGTCCGGCGAGGGGTGGAGCGTGAAGACCTTGGCGAGCGCGTGATCGATCCAGACGGCGGTATGTACCGGCATGCATGCCTGCTTTCGACGTTGTGCCCCTGGCGCTCGGCCAGCGGCGGGGAAACTATGGCCTGATCAGGTCGGCCCGGACGTAGGTGTCGCGTCTTGTTCTGCACAGGAATCCCTCGCAGAGCAGATGCTCGATGAGCGCGACGGTCAGCTCGCGGTCCAATCCCCACAGCCGTCCAATCTGTTCGGCCGAAAGCGATAGCCCTGGCATCTCGCGGTATTCCGCCCGCACCAGCGACGCGTGTGCGTCGCGGAGCGCCCGCGCCGTTGACTCGAGCGCCGGGCCGGGGCTGGGCACCGGTCGGAACACCGTGTTGGCGCGACCACGCGCGAGGCGCCGAGGCTGGCCACCGGGTGCTGGTGCTGAAGGACGGCGATGAGAATGAAGAGCCATGCCGTTCACCGTCGCAATTCGGGTGCCAGCGCGTGTCCTTTCGCGAACCTCTGGGATGGGTGGCTCCCACTCGTTCGCGCGCGGCACGATGGGAGATAGTTCGTGGTCGGGGAGGAATCTTTCGGGTGCGTGCTCATGGGGTGGTTGACAGGTTGACAGCCACAGAACGCGCCCGCGCCAGCGCGAATTGCCTCGCGCGGTCGAGTGCCACCTCGCGATTCGAGACATCGTGCCGAGTCTCGTCATTCGGTCGAGCCAGCCAGAACGACCGCGTCTCCACGTGTTGACCCCCGGCGCGCCGAAGCGCCTCGTTCAGCACACGCTCCGATCGCCCCGTCGATCCGGCGCCGCCAATGAGCCCGATCACCTCCGTCGCGTCAAGATGTGCGCGTCGAAGGTAGCGAAGTGTTGGAAGGTCGGGGGTCCAGTAGTACGTGTTGCTGACGACCGCCACGATGGCTAACCCCGTGAGCCAGACAGAGGCTTCCTGTGGGACGATGAGTCAGCGGCCTGGGACCACGCGAGGTGACGACGGTGAGAGTGACGACGTGAGCGAGAAGACGGGATCGGTGCTGGGCAGGCTGGTGCTCAAGGCGTACCCGGCTCCGGAGTGGGCGGTGTTTTTCGAGGTCGGCGACTCGACCGGCAGCCACGCCACGCGCCACGCCGACGCCATTGCGCTTGGTATCTGGCCGTCGCGCGGCTACCAGGTGATCGGCTTCGAGTTCAAGGCGTCGCGGCGCGATTGGCTGCGCGAGAAGAAGAATCCGCAGAAGGCGGAGGCGATGGCCGCCCACTGCGACCTCTGGTTCGTCGTGGCGGCGGACGCGTCAGTGGTGAAGACCGAGGAACTGCCCGCGCCATGGGGGCTATACGTCGCCAATGCGAGTCGGTCGACCCTGAAGATGACGAAGGCTGCGGTGCCCTTTCCTGACCGTAATCAGGCGGTGCTGCCGAGAGCGTTCATCGCCGCGATGCTGCGCAAGGTCAGCGAAACCAGCGTGCCCAGAGTCGATCTCGAGCGGTTGATCGCTGACGCCGCGAAGAAGGCGGTCGCGAGTTCGGCCGAGGGGTATGAACTGAAGCTGCTTCGCGACAAGGTGGCCTACCAGCGACGCGTCCTCGACGGCTTCAAGGCGCGGACCGGTGTCGATCTGGAAGTGGGATGGAGTGGTCCTGAGAAGATCGCCGCGGCGGTGGCTGCCGTGCTCGAGGGCCAGCGCTATCGCAATGGCCTGGATCAGACCCGGAAGGAACTCGAACGTGCCGCGCGCGATATCGGCAAGGCACTGGAACAGTGGCCGCGGACGAGCGCGGACGAATGATGTCCGCCACGACGCTTCTGGAGGCGGCCCATGTGCAGCGCCTCTATCGGACTGGCGATACCGACGTGCGCGCGGTCTCAGACGTCAGTCTGACACTGTCCGCCGGTGATTTCGTCGCGCTCGTCGGACCGTCCGGCTGTGGCAAGTCGACGCTGCTGCACCTGTGCGGTGCCATGGGTCGACCGAACTCGGGAACGGTCCGGCTCGAATCGGTGGCGCTCGATTCACTGACCGACGATGCACTCACCGAGGTCCGGCGTACGCGCGTTGGCTTCGTCTTTCAGTTCTTCAACCTGCTGCCGACCCTCACCGTCCTCGAGAACGTCGAACTGCCGTTGCTGCTGGCAGGACACCGCGCCTCGGCCGCGGCACCGGCGGCGCGGACGCTGCTGCAACGGGTCGGACTGGAGGCGCGCCTGGGCCACTATCCGCGGCAGCTCTCCGGAGGAGAGATGCAGCGCACCGCGGTCGCCCGTGCGCTGGTCCATCGACCGGCGCTCCTCATTGCCGACGAGCCGACCGGCAACCTTGATTCGGAGAACGGCCGGCGGGTGCTCGATCTGCTGGTCGAGCTGAATCGGGAGACCGGCGTCACCATGTTGCTGGCGACGCACGCGCCAGAGATTGCCGCGGCCGCTCATCGCGTGATCCGGATGCGCGATGGCCGCATCGAGTCAGAGACGGCGACGCATGCGCCTGTTTAGGTGGTTCATCCTTCGTCGCCTGCTGCACGAGCCGTTGCGCTCGGTGACGACTACCCTCGGGATTGCGCTGGGCGTGGCGGTGGTGGTGGCCATTCAACTGACCAATGCCAGTTCGCTGCGCGGCTTCGAGACGGCCCTCAACACGGTCTCTGGTCGTGCCTCGCTCGAACTGGTCGGCGCCGGGATTGGCATCGACGAGACGGTGCTTGCCGATCTGGGCTGGTTGCGCCAGTACGGCGATGTGGCGCCGCTCGTCGAAGGTGAGTTCGTGGTGCGACGCGAGGGCTCGCCCTCAGAGACGCTTCGCGTGCTCGGGGTCGATATCCTGCGCGATCGATCGTTTCGCGACTATCACCTCGTGGCGTCGGCGGCAAGCGGCGAGGAGCCGGGGCCGCGGGAACTGCTCGGGCTCCTGCTCGATCCGTCGTCGGCGATTCTCACGGCGAAGTTTGCCGAGCCGATGGGTCTGGCCGCTGGCTCGACGTTGCTGGTACAGGCTGACGACCGGAGCGTGACGCTGAAGGTCACGGCGCTGCTGAAAGACGAGGGGCCGGCCCGCGTGCTCGACGGGCATTTCGTCCTGATGGACATTGCCGCGGCGCAACAGTTGCTGCAGCGATTCGGCCGTGTGGACCGGATCGAGATTCGCCTGAGTGACCCCGACGCCATCGATCGCGCCGAGCGGGAGATCGGCCCGCGCCTGCCAGCGGGCCTCACGCTGCAGCGTCCGGCGCAGCGCGGACGTCAGGTCGAGAACATGCTCGCGGCGTTTCATCTCAACCTGACGGCGCTTTCGTACGTGGCGCTGCTGGTGGGCCTGTTCCTCGTCTACAACACCGTGTCGGTCGCCGTGCTGTCGAGGCGCGAGGAGATCGGGATCCTTCGTGCCCTTGGTGTGACGCGGGGGCGCGTGCGCCTGCTGTTTCTTGCCGAAGCGGCGGCGCTGGCTGTGGTGGGGTGCTCTGTCGGTGTCGCGATCGGCCGTCTGTTCGCGGATGCGACGGTCTCGCTCACGGCCACGACCGTATCGGCGTTGTACATCGCGACGGCCGCCGCTCCGCCGGCGCTCGACTGGCATGTCCTGCTGCTGGCGTTTGCGACCGGCGTGCCGCTGTCGTTGCTGGCCGCGGCAGTTCCGGCTCAGGAAGCGTCGCGTGTGGCACCGATCGACGCCATTCGCAGCACCGACCAGGTCGACGCGAGAGCGCAGTTCCCGCTGCGGCGACTGGCCGCGCCTGGCGCGCTGCTGGCTCTGGGATGGTGGCTGGCGACGCTCGGACCGCTCGGGGGCCTGCCCATCTTCGGCTATCTGTCGGCTGTCACGATTGTCTTTGGCGCCTCGGCGCTGGTGCCGGCTATTCTCGTGACGGTGGCGCGCGTCCTCGAGCGCCCGGCGCGCCGCCTGCTGCGCGTGGAAGACTGGCTGGCGGTCACGAATCTGGCCGCTGCCGTGCCACGGTTGTCGATCTCGGTCGCCGCCCTGGCCGTGAGTCTGTCGATGATGGTCGCGATCGCGGTGATGATCGGCAGCTTTCGAGAAACCGTCATCTACTGGGTGTCGCAGACGCTGCAGGCCGATCTATTCATCAGCCCGGGGTCGCGCGGGCCAGGCAGCGCCGATACGCTGTCGCCCGAGGTGATTGACCGCGTCACGCGGAGCGCCGATGTCCTGGCGGTCGACCGCTTCCGAATGATCGACGTTCCCTACGACGATTCGCGGATCCGTGTCGGCGCCGGCGAGTTCGACGTGCTGCTGACGCACGGGTCGCTGCTATTCAAGGCACCGGCCGACGCGCGGAGCGCAATGCGGCGGGCGATCGGACGAAACGCGGTGGTGGCGTCTGAGAGCTTCACCATCAGGCATCGGGCCGGCGTTGGTGACAGGGTGTCGCTGCCAACGCCGTCGGGTCCAGTGCCGTTCGAGATCGCGGCGGTCTACTACGACTACTCAAACGATCGCGGCGTGCTGATGATGGATCGCGAGCGCTTTGCGACGCATTTCGGCGACGCCTCGCCTGGCGGACTGACGGTGTATCTGAAGGAGGGACGGGATCCGGAGCAGGCGCGCCTCAATCTGCTGCGCGCGATTGGTGCGGAGTACCGTGTGTTCATCAATACCAATCAGTCGTTGCGCACCGAGGTGCTCAGGATCTTTGACAGCACGTTCGCCATCACCTACGCCCTCGAACTCATCGCCATCGTCGTCGCTATTCTGGGCGTTTCAGGCACGCTCGTGACGCTGATTCTCGAACGCGAGCGCGAGTTCACGATTCTGCGGCTGATTGGTACCGGGCGTTCACAGGTGCGACGCATGGTGATTGGCGAAGCCCTGCTGCTTGGTTTGGTGAGCCAGGCGCTCGGGCTGATCGTCGGGCTCGCCTTGTCGCTGGTGCTCATCTATGTCATCAACGTGCAGAGCTTTGGCTGGACCATCCAGTTTCACCTGCCGTGGGCGTTTCTCGTGCAGTCGTCGCTGTTGATGATTGTGGCGACGGCGGCGGCCGGTCTGTATCCGGCGCGCCGCGCCGTGCAGCTGACCATGAGGCACGCAGAGTGATGCGCCTGGCCCGGTGGCTGATGCTGGCGTCGGTGTGTGCGTGCGCGCTCGTGCCCGCGCGCGTCGATGCGCAACCGCCAGCGTGGAAGGATGCCGCACCCGGGCGGCTTCTCTCGCTCCCGGCCGATCATGCGAGCCATCCTGACTACAAGATCGAGTGGTGGTACTACACCGGAAATCTCGAGGCGGCCGACGGGCAGCGCTTCGGGTATCAGTTGACGTTCTTTCGGATTGGCGTCGATCCGGCACCGCTCAATCGTTCGCGGTGGGCGGTGCGCGATCTGTTCATGGCCCACCTCGCCATCACCGACGTCACCGGCCGCCGTTATCGTTTCAGTGAGCGGATGAATCGATCAGGTCCTGGCTGGGCAGGGGCGTCCACGACCGACTACCGCGTGTGGAACGAGGATTGGCAGGCCTCGCTCGCGGCTGGCGGCGTGCATCACCTTGTCGCGGCTGCCGATCGCTTCGGCATCGACCTTCGTCTCAGCGAAACTCGTCCAGCGGTGCTTCACGGCGATCGCGGCTACAGCCAGAAGGGCGCTGCCGTCGGCAACGCGTCGCACTACTACTCGCTGACGAGGATGCCGACGCGCGGCACGGTCACCTTCGAGGGGCGGATCTTCACGATCACCGGCCAGAGCTGGATGGATCACGAGTTCGGGACCAGCTTTCTCGAGCCGCAGCAGACCGGCTGGGACTGGTTCTCGGTGCAACTCGACGATGGACGTGATCTGATGATCTTCCAGATGCGCCGCGCCGATGGTTCGATTGATCCGCGCTCGAGCGGCACGCTGGTGGCGCCGGACGGATCGGTCACTCCAATCACGTTCGAGAGCGGATTCCGCCTCGAGCCGAGTGACATCTGGTCGTCGCCAGCCAGTGGCGCCCGCTATCCGCTGCGTTGGCGCATCCGCGCTCCGGCGGCGGGCCTGGACTTGTCGGTGAACGCGGCTGTGGACGATCAGGAACTGCACACCGAGCAGTCGTCGGGTATCTCGTATTGGGAAGGCGCCATCGATGTGGGGGGGCAGATGGACGGCCGTGCGGTGCAGGGGCGCGGCTATCTCGAAATGACCGGTTACTCCGGCCCCGCGATGGGAAGCCTTCTGCGCTAGGCCGGTCGCCCCAATTCGGCTCGCCAGACGGCTGATGGCCGGCGCTACAATTCGGCAGCCCAGATCCGCCTCTCGGTGTGAAGGAGCGTTGCCATGTCACAGACACGCACTGAGGTTCCCTCGATCGCTCCTGCTGCGGGCTCGATGCCACTGGTGCCCGCAGAGCCGACGACGACTGCGGCGAACGGGCCTCACGTCGAGGTCGAGGTCACCGGCCTGTCGCACATTGGCCTGAGGCGCTCGAACAACGAAGACCATTTTCTGATCGCGCAGCTCGATCGGACGTGGCGCACGTTGATGACCAATGTCGAATCCGACGCGCTGCCACAGTCGGTGACCGACACCGTGCACGCCATGGTCGTGGCTGATGGCATGGGCGGACACGCCGGCGGCGAAGTGGCGAGTCGCACGGCGATTACGGCGTTCGTGGATCTGGTGCTGCGGACGCCGAACCTGATCGTGCGCCTGAACAAGGAGTTGACCGAGGCGGCGCTGCAGCGGCTGGCGAAGCGATTCGAAGCGGTCAAGGAAGCGCTGGTCGATGCCGTCCGGCGCGACCCGAGCTTGAGCGGCATGGGCACCACCATGACGCTGGCCTGCAGCGTGAAGACCGACCTGCTGGTGGGACACGTCGGCGATTCACGCGCGTATCTGTTCCGTCGCGGTACGCTGGATCGCTTGACGCGCGATCAGACGATGGGACAGTTTCTCAGGGACACCGGTGTGCTTTCGGACGCCGAGCTCGCCGTGCATCCGTTGCGGCACGTGTTGACCGGCGTGCTCGGCACGCAGGGCAGTCCCGTGGACGTCGATCTGCGCGGACTGCGCCTCGAGGATGGCGATCAGGTGCTGTTGTGCACCGATGGCTTGACGGAGATGGTCACCGATTCGACGATTGCGGCAGTGCTCGCGGCCACCGCAACGGCCTCGGCCCACGATGCCTGCCAGCGCCTGATCGACCTGGCCCTGGCCAACGGCGGCAAGGACAACGTCACTGTCGTCCTGAGCCGCTACCGCGTGTCCACGGAGAAGAGCTAGACCGTCGTTCGGCACGAAGGCGGTAGATGGCCAGATGGCGACAATCTTGCTCTCTCCCGGACAGGTGCGCCAGAACGCCCGCGGCTGTTCAAATTCCCGACGACGACCCCGGTGGTCTGTAGCCAATTGCGGCTCTCGACCTGCCGCCGGCTGATTGGGAGCGTGAGGGCCGTGTCTGGCGTGGTGCTGACCCTCCAGGAGCGTTCATGGCCCGCATTGGCTGTCTCTCTATCGTCGTGGTGTGCGTGGTCATCTACGCCATCGCCTATGTCGCCGGCTGTGGATTCGCCGCCGGCCGGGGTTACTAGTGACCGTCGAATCGCCGGCAGGCACCAGCGCGCGTCGCGAACCGTGGATCGGGCCGCGACGCCCACTGGTCATGGTGGTCGACGATCAGGACGATGTGCTGACGATGCACAGCGAGTTCCTTGCGCTGTCCGGATTCGATACGTGCGGTACGAGCACGGCGATGCACGCCATTGAAATGGCCATCACCGAGCGTCCCGATGTGATCCTCACCGATCTCAGAATGCCGTTCGTCGACGGCTGGACGATTGTTCGCACGCTGAAGGAGCATCCGCTGACCGCGCACATTCCCATTGTCGTGCTGACCGGCGATCCCGATGCCTTGAACAGCGAACGCGCCGATGCCTCGCGTTGCCGCGCGCTGCTGACCAAACCATGTCCGCCTCGGATCGTCGCTGAGACCGTGCGGTCGGTGCTGGGGGTGTCGTCGTAGCGCCGAGTGTGGCGACGAGATCCTCGCCGGCCGGACGGCCGCCAAGCGTCGGCGCCCGCGGGTGGCGTTCTTCGCCGAGTGGGTCGGACTCCCGCGCTAGCGCGAGACCGGAGCGATGCGCTGAACAGCCTGACCGTTCTTGTAGAGACGCAGGCGCGACTCGATCTCCGCGCGCATGTCAGGCGCCTGACGGGCGGCGATGCTGAGCGCCTGCTCAGAGGCGCGAATCGCATCGGCGAAGCGGCCGAGCGCAGCGTACGCGGCCGCCAGCGAATCGAGGATCGACGGGTCGCGCGATCCCGTCAGTGTATTGGCTCGTTCCGCAAGCGTGAGCGCTTCGGTGTGGGCGACCGCGTCGAAGCCGCTGCTGGTGGCCATCACCCAGGCGAGGTGCGACATCGCGTCCGGCCACTCCGGGCGAAACCCGAGCGCCTCGCGCAGCGACGCCGCGGCCTCACGGTACTGGTGCTGCGCGTCCTCGGTGGCCGCCCTCAAGTAGAGCGTTTCCGCCATGCCGGTTCGCGCTCGCGCGTAGGTGGGATCGAGGCGAAGGGCGTCCCGATACGCGGCCAGCGCTTCGCCGAGCCGCTCGCGTGCCTGAAGCGCCCTCGCCAGGTTGAAGCGTGCCGCTGCCGAGGTCGGCTCGAGTTCTGCGACTCTGGTGAAGTGCGGGATCGCGGCGTCCGGCCGCCCGGTCTCCATATACAGCACGGCCACGTCGTTGCGAATCGGCGCGTAGTCGGGATTCACGGCAATCTGTGTTTCGTAGCCGGCGATCGTCTCCGTCGTCATCTTGCGCTGCGCAGCGCGCTCGAGTGCGTCGCGATCCGCGGGAGCCGCCGTGAGCTGAAGCCAGAGGTCGCCCATTTCGTCGGCCGAGCGAAAGCCCCACACGGCGCGCGCCGGCGGGCGCGTCGGGTTCTGTGTGTTGGCCGCCGAGTTGTCAAAGAGATAGGTGAGTTCGAGGCGTGTCCCCTTCGGCAGTGCCAGCGGCGTCTGATAGCGATAGGTGTCCTGCCAGTTGAAGTTCCACTGCGGAATGGTCAGGAGTGGCGTCCGCCGGCCATCGGGCAGCACCGCTTCGCCGTGCACGGACGTGGCGCGATAGTGGGAGTGGGCCTGCGCCGCGTGCACGACGGTGTCCACAGGCAGCACGAATGTGTCGATGGCGCGATAGCCGGCCACGCCCGCGGGAATGTCGATCGTCTGCGTGCCGAGTCGGAGCATGACCCCCCGGTCGGAGGGCGGCCGTGCACTGAAGTACAGCCCGAGGCGTGGGCGGATCCGCTCCGGTTTGCCAGTGGCCCGCAGATGCAACTGCACGAGTAGCGACGCCCGCGGCGGCAGCGTCCAGGCCAGCGCCTCCGGTTCGAGCGGTGCGGCCTGCCCGGGTGTCCAGCCGAGAAAATGGCCGTCAGGGAAGTACGCCGAATGCGGTATGAGCCCGGCATAACCCGGCTGCGGATCGGCGGCGTCGAGCGACCGCGACGTGGCGGTGTCATCCACGTAGATGTTGGCGTGGTGCACGCTGGTGTTACCCGGGAGGAACTCGAGCCCCCGCACGTAGCGCACGGCGTCGGTCGGCACCTCGACGACGAAATTGCGGAAGACATCGGTCGTATCGGTGGGCGGCACCACGTACTCGGGCAGGTCGATGACGAGATCGGGTGCGCCCACGCGCCAGCCGTCCGGCCACGCCGGCGTCGGCGGCAGCCGTGTGGCATCGCCTTCGGCGCGCCCGGTCGTGGCCCATCGGACCAGTCGATCGCGTTCCACCGCCGACAGGCGCCGTTCGCGCTCGAAGTGGACGCTGTTGTCTGGCATCCACGGCGGCATGATGCCGCGCGCCACCACGTCGGCGATCTGCTGCGCCCGCTGCCGGGCGTCGGCGTAGGTCAGCAGGCTGAACGGCGCCACGCCATTCGGGCGATGGCATTCGCCGCAGCGGCTCCACAGAATCGGGGCGACATCGCGGGTGAAGGTGGGTGCGGGTGGCGGCGCCTGGGCGCTCGTTGAGGCGGCGAGGCGAAGCACCGTCGCCGCCGTTCCCGTCACGAGTGCTCGAGCGAGCCAGCGGTCGTACATGGAATTGGATACCCGAGGTCAGTAGATACGAAAGGTCCGAGCGGTGCAACAGGGCATAGAATGCCGACTTTGGAGGTCTGATGCGTACCCGACTCTTTCTGGCCGCTCTGGCGGCGCTCACCCCGATGGGGCTGATTGCCCAGCAGACGGCACCGGCGCGGCCGGCGCCGCGGCCGTTCAACGTGGTCAAGAATGTCGAACCGAACGACTACAACCCCGCCCCCAACTGGGCCCTGCCGTATCCCAAGGAGGGCTACACCTGGGGATCGGTGCCGGGTATCTTCGTCGAGGACGACAACCGCATCTTCGTGGCCAGCCGCGGCGAGATCAAGCTGCCGAACCCGCTGCCTGAGGGCTTCAACCTGTTCTGGGGCACCGTGCGCAGCGCACTGAGCGCGCCAGAGAACGAAGTCCGCAACTGCCTCCGCATCGTCGACAGCAACGGCAAGACGCTCGAGATCTGGTCGCAGTGGGACAAGCTGTTCGAGGGCACCAACGGTCCGCACAAGATCAAGATCAGCCCCTACGATCCGCAGCGTCGCGTCTGGGTCGTTGCCGAGACCAAGCACGTGGTCTACGTGTTCTCGAACGACGGCAAGCAACTGCTGCAGACCATCGGCGAAGAAGGCGTGACCGCCAACGACGCCACGCACTTCGGCCGTCCGCAGGATCTCGACTTCATGCCTGACGGCAGCGTTCTCGTTGCCGACGGCCTCACCAACGCGCGCATCGTCAAGCTCGATCGCACCGGCAAGTTCGTGTCGTCGTGGGGCACGCCTGGCGCCGGCGACGGTCAGTTCAACGCCGTGCACGGCGTCGCCATCGACAAGAACCAGCGCGTCTACGTGGCCGATCGCAACAACAAGCGCATTCAGGTGTTCGATGCCAACGGCAAGCACCTCGCCAACTGGCCGAACATCCGCTTCCCGAACCACGTGTTCGTCAGCGACGCGACGCAGGACGTCTGGGTCGCCGACAACATGACCGCCGAAGTGTTGAAGTACGACGTCAACGGCAACCGCCTGTATTCGTGGAATGCGACCGGCGCGCTGCCTGGCGGCTTCGGCGAACTGCACCAGTTCTCGATCGACTCGAAGGGGAATGTCTACACGGCCGACAACGTGCTTGGCCGGCCCCAGAAGCTCGTGCCCAAGCCGGGCGCCGATCCGAAGCACCTCATTGGCGCGTCGGTGAAGCTGATGCCCAAGGCGCGCTAGAAGGGAACGAGGGTGAGGCCGCTAGGGCCTCACCCTGACGTATTTCTGCAACCGCTTCGGCGCCGGTTCTCCCCCGTAGACATTCCCTTCGGCATCAACGGCCACAAACTCCGCGCCGTTGCCGGTCGTGGTCCGTGGATCGCCCCACGGGAACTGAATGAAGGAGTGGACCCAGCCGCTCTTCGCATCGCCGATCCGGATCCCTTCCTCCCACCCGGGATTCTGCACGTCGTCTGACTCCGAGTCGGCGACGTAGATCTGATCCTTGTTGTCGAACGCGATGCCGCTTGGCTTGCCGAACTGCGTCCACGGCACGGTCAGCGACTTGCCGTCCTGGTCGAAAATCTGAATCCGGTTGTTGCCGCGGTCGCCGACGAAGATCCGGCCACGGCTGTCGATGGCGATGGCGTGCAGCGAGTGGAACTCGCCCGGCCCCCAGCCGCTCTTGCCCCACGCCTTCATGAACGTGCCGTCCCTGGCGAATCGCACGACACGGTTATTGCCGTCGTTCCCATGGCCGTCGGCCACGAAGACGTCGCCGTTGGCCGCCACCGCCACATCGCTCGGTGACGTGAAATGTTTCGCATCGCTGCCGGGTTCTCCGGGCGTGCCGAGTGTCATCAGCACTTTGCCGTCGCGGCTGAACTTGACGACGATCTGGCCCCGCGTGTCGCCCTTGGGCGTGCGGTTGGTCGCCACCGCATCGGTCACCCAGACGTTGCCGTCCTTGTCGACGTCGATTCCGTGCGGCCAGATGAACATGCCGCCGCCGAACGTCTTGACCACCCGGCCGTCGGGACCGAACTGGACAATCGGGTCGGTCTTCGAATCGCGGCACTCGTCGCCGAACCGTGCCTGGTCCTCGAGCCGCTCGCAGCGGACGACGGCCCAGACGTGCTTGCCGTCAGGGTCGATGACGGTCTTTCCGACGGCCCCCATCGGCCGGCCGTTGGGCAACTGTGCCCATCCTTCTGCGATGCGATACGGATTGGGATACCCCTGCGACGCCGTGGTCTGCGGCAGGAGCGCGAGCACGGCAAGCGTCAGTCCGGCCGCATATCGATTCACGTGCACACGCTGCATGGCCACACTCCTCACTGCGCGGGAGCATACCCGCAAACGAGGCCACGGGCCGCAGAAAGTGCGCGGCGGTCGTGGCTGCGCTGAAGTGACATAACATTGGCCGTCACGACCCCTATGACCATGCCCACGCAGGCCGCGGCGCTGGAGTTTTCGCCGCGCGCCGACGCTTTCGACGCCGCCGACACGAGAAAGCGAGTCAAGGCGATTCTGCTCGGCTCGATGGGCAATCTCATCGAGTGGTACGACGTGTATGCCTACTCGGCCTTCTCGCTCTACTTCGCCGCCTCGTTTTTTCCCAACGGCGATCCGGTCGCGCAGCAGCTATCCACGTCCGTCATCTTTGCCGCTGGGTTCGTGGCACGGCCGTTCGGCGGACTCCTGTTCGGGCACTTCGCTGATCGCTACGGCCGCCGCAACATGCTGATGTGGTCGGTGATGCTGATGTGTTTCGGCTCGCTGCTGATCGGCCTGACGCCGACCTACGCCACGATTGGTGTCGGCGCTCCGATCGTCCTCACCATCGCTCGCATTCTTCAGGGGATCAGCCAGGGCGGTGAGTACGGCACGAGCGCCACTTACCTGGCCGAAGTCGCGCACCCCGATCGCCGAGGCTTCTACTCGGGCGTCTGGTACATGACGCTCATCGGTGGTCAGCTCTGTGCCATCACCCTGCTGCTGATTCTGCAGAAGCTGGTGCTGACACCGGAACAGCTCCGTGCCTGGGGATGGCGCATCCCGTTCATCATCGGCGCCGCGCTGGCCGTCTACACGTCGATGATGCGGAAGGACATGCACGAGAGCGAGCACTTCACGCAGTCGCAGAAGGTAGCGCGCAATGAGAGCGGCTTCCGGGCGGCGATGAAGCACTGGAAGACGATGCTGCTCGTGGTGGGCGTGACCGTTGGCGGCACCTCGGCGTTCTACACCTACACCACCTACATGCAGAAGTTCCTGAAGCTGTCGGTCGGTCTCACCGACGACCAGACGACGACGGTGGTGACGATTTCGCTGCTGGTGGCCATCATTCTTCAGCCACTCTACGGCGCGCTGTCCGATAAGTACGGGCGCAAGCCGCTGCTGGTGTCGTTCGGCGTGCTCGGCACGCTGTTCACGTATCCATTGTTGACGACGCTGCAGCGGACGCACAGCGCGCTGATTGCCACCCTGCTGATCATCGCCGCCTGGATGATCGTCAGCGGCTACACGTCGATCACGGCCATCGTCAAGGCCGAGATGTTTCCGACCAACGTGCGTGCGCTCGGCGTCGGGCTGCCGTACGCGCTGACCGCCTCAATCTTTGGCGGTACTGTTGATTCCGTCGCGCTGGCGTTCAAGAATGCCGGCCACGAATCGTGGTTCTTCTGGTACGCCACCGCCTGCATCTTTGTGTCGTTGCTCTTCTACCTGGCGCTGCCCGACACCAAGCGGCATTCGCGGATGGAACAGCACGCCTGATACCGTCATGAGAGAAGCCGTCATCGTGGCCAGCTCGCGCACGCCGCTGGCCAAGTCGCATCGTGGTTCGTTCAACCTGACCCGCCCCGACGATCTCGCCGCACACGCGATCCGTCATGTGCTCGGCAAGGCGCCGATGCTGGCGCCCGAAGAGGTCGAGGAGGTGATTCTCGGCTGCGGACAGCCGCACGGATCCTCGGGGCACAACGTCGCGCGTGTGGCCTTGCTGCGCGCCGGTCTTCCGGTCACCACCGCCGGGCTCACGGTCAACCGCTTCTGCAATTCCGGCCTGCAGGCCATCGTCCAGGCCGCGCACATGATTGTGCAGGAGGGGGCGGAGGTGGCCATCGGTGGCGGTGTCGAGTCGATCACGATGATGCAGCGCGACAACTCGCCGAATCCGTGGCTGCTCGAGCATCTGCCGTCGCTGTATCTGGCGATGGGTGAGACCGCGGAGATTGTCGCCAAGCGGTACGGCATCACGCGCGAGTCGCAGGATGAGTACTCGCTCCTGAGCCAACGACGAACGGCGACAGGACAGCAGGATGGCTTCTTTGCCGGCGAGATCGCGCCCATCCAGGTCACACGCGCCGTGCTCGACAAGAAGACCGGACAGCCGGTCGGTGAAGAGCAGGTAACAGTCGAGCGCGATGAATGCAACCGCGCCGACACCACGCTCGAGGGGCTCACGAAGCTGGCGCCGGTGTTCGACACCAGGAGCGGCGCGGGGTCCGTAACCGCCGGCAACTCATCGCAGCTCTCTGACGGCGCGTCGGCGACGCTGGTGATGTCGAGCGCTCGGGCGCGCGCGCTGGGCGTTGAACCGGCGCTGGTCTTCCGCGGCTACGCGGTGGCCGGGTGTGAGCCCGACGAAATGGGGATCGGTCCTGTGTTCGCCGTACCGAAGCTGCTGAAGAAGCACGGGCTCACGGTGGACGACATCGACGTGTGGGAACTGAACGAAGCGTTCGCCTCGCAGGTGATCTACTGCCGCGACCGCCTCGGGCTGCCCATCGAGAAGCTCAATCCGAACGGCGGCTCCATTTCCATCGGCCATCCCTTCGGCATGACCGGGTCGCGCCTGGTTGGCACGATCATGAACGAGATGCAGCGACGCCGTGCTCGCTACGGCGTAGTGACGATGTGTGTGGGTGGCGGACAGGG
>CADEEX010000026.1:0-3441 GCA_902826465.1 uncultured Acidobacteriota bacterium | reverse complement strand
GACGTGGTGCTGGCGGGCGACAACTACAGCGACGCCAAGGCGCACTGCGACAGTCTCGTCGCCGACACCGGAATGACGTTCATCCACCCCTTCGACGATCCGCTGGTGATCGCGGGGCAGGGAACGATTGGCGCCGAAATCATGCGTCGTCGTCAGGACCGGCTGACCGCAGTGTTCGTTCCCGTTGGCGGTGGTGGCTTGATCGCCGGTATTGGCGGCTACATCAAGGCGCTGCGGCCAGACGTTCGCGTCATCGGCGTCGAGCCGTTCGAAGCCGACGCGATGTTTCAGTCGTTGGCTGCCGGACACCGCGTCAGGCTCGAGCACGTTGGCCTGTTTGCCGACGGCGTGGCGGTGCGCGAGGTCGGCGAGCGGACGTTCGCGATCGCACGCGAGACGGTAGACGAAGTGATTCGTGTCTCGAACGACGAGATGTGCGCGGCGATCAAGGACATCTTCGACGATACACGTGTCATCGCCGAACCGTCGGGGGCGTTGGCGGTGGCGGGTCTGAAGGTGTGGGCCGAGCGGGAGCAGACGAAGGGGCAGTCGCTGGTGGCGGTGCTGAGCGGTGCCAACATGAACTTCGATCGCCTGCGCTTCGTGGCCGAACGCGCCGAGGTCGGTGAAGCGCGCGAGACGCTGCTGGCCGTGACTATTCCCGAGCGCCCTGGCGCCTTTCGCGAGTTCTGCACAGTGCTCGGTCGACGGGTGGTCACCGAGTTCAACTACCGCCTGAGTGCGCGCGACCAGGCGCATATCTTCGTCGGGGTGGCCACGCAGTCGAAGCGCGACGGCGACGCGCTGGCCGCGCAGCTGAACGACGCCGGCTACGACACGGTGAACCTCACCGACAACGAGATGGCAAAGCTCCATGTGCGCCACATGGTCGGTGGCCGCGCGCCCTCGGTGCGGCACGAACGATTGTGCCGTTTCGAGTTCCCGGAGCGACCCGGTGCGCTCGCGCAGTTCCTCGACGCCCTCGGCGGACGCTGGAACATCAGCATGTTCCACTACCGGAATCATGGCGCCGACTCAGGTCGCGTGCTGGCGGGATTCGAAGTGCCGGACGACGACCTGCCCGCGTTCTCGGCGTTCCTCGATGATCTCGGTTATCCGTACGCACCCGAAGCCGACAACGCCGCGTACCAGCTGTTTCTGCAGTAGCGCGATGTTGTTGCCGCGCGGGCTCTTCAGGCCCGCGTCTGCCCTTGAGGCGGCGTGCCACACGCGCGCCTGAGCTTGCGATCGCTCTGCACAACTCCGTAACCTCACGCCCAGATCTGTGACGCCCCGTCGTCCCGATTCGCGCCGGCTGCGCGCGATCGGTTCCGCGCCTTCTCGGCACGGCTGTTGCGGGATTGTGACGTCAGTTCGCGTGGGCCGTGTTCAAGGAGTCAATGGATGTCTCGTGCGGTGGTGATCGCTCTATTCGCGCTCGTGGTCTGTCGCGATGCTGCCGCGCAGCAAGTGATTGGCGGATGCCCCGTGCTGCCAGCCAACAACATCTGGAACACGCCGATCGACACGCTGCCGGTGCTGGCGAACTCGACGGCGATGGTGAATACCATCGGCGCCGCTCGTGGCTTCCACGCCGACTTCGGCGCGGGACTCTGGGAGGGCGGGCCGATTGGGATCCCGTTCATCACCGTCTCGAATCCGCCGAAGTTCCCGGCGACGTTTCTTTACGACGATGAAAGCGACCCGGGTCCGTATGGAGTGCCGCTGAACGCACCCATTGAGGGCGGCAGTAACAGCAACGGCGACCGGCACGCGATTGCCATCGACACCGCCACCTGCACGCTCTATGAGTTGTATCGCGCGTTCCCGCAGGCATCGAGCTGGGTGGGCGACTCCGGTGCCATCTACGACCTGCGCTCGAACGCCCTCCGCCCGTCAACGTGGACGTCGGCCGACGCCGCCGGACTGCCGATTGTTCCGGGACTGGTGACGTGGGAGGAAGTGCAGAGCGGCGAGATCAGGCACGCCATCCGTTTCACCGTGCCGCAAACCAGACGCGAGTTCGTCTGGCCTGCACGCCACTACGCGTCGAACCTCGTCGGCACGCAGTATCCGCGCATGGGGGAGCGATTCCGGCTGAAGGCCAGCGTCAACATCAGCACCTATCCGGCCGACGTCCAGGTGATTCTGAGGGCGATGAAGAAGTACGGCATCATCCTCGCCGACAATGGCTCGGCCTGGTACCTGTCGGGCAAGCCGGACGAGCGCTGGAACAACAACAATCTGCGATCGTTCTCGCAACTGCTCGGCTCGAATTTCGAAGCGGTTGACGCGACGGTGCTTCGGATCGATCCGAACTCTGGTGCGGCGATTCAGAATGGGGTGAACGTCACCGTCACGCCGTCAACGGCGACGTTGCGCATCGGCCACCCGCAGACGTTCTCCGCCACGGTGACGGGCGCCGCCAGCGGTGTGCAGTGGGACGTCAACGGCACCCCGGGAGGAGACGCGATTGTGGGCACCATCGACTCCGCGGGCCAATACGTGCCGCCGTCGACGCTGCCGAACCCCGCCGTGGTGACGGTGCGTGCGACCAGCACCGCGGTGCCCACCGCCAGCGGCACGGCGTCGGTGACGCTCATCCCGCCGGTCACCCTCACGTCCGTGAACCGCCTGTCGATTGCCAACGGCGTCGTGTCGCTGACGGCCAACGGCGCCGGGTTCGTGCCCGGCTCGGTCGTCTGGTTCAACAGCGTGGCCCTCAACACGACGTTCGTTTCCGCGACCAGGTTGACGGCGACGGGGAATGCGCCCGCACCCAGTCCGTCGGCGCCTGTGTTCGTGCGCGTGCCGGACGGCGATTCGTCGAACGTGCTGACGATTGCCATGGTGTCGACCGCCGAGGTGAGCGTGACGCTCTCGCCGACCACCGCATCGCTGAAGATCAGGAAGACCAGGACGTTCACCGCTACCGTGCTCGGCAGCTCGAATACGGCGGTCACCTGGAAAGTGAATGGGATGTCTGGCGGCAATGCCTCGGTTGGAACGATTTCGGCGGCCGGGCTCTACTCTGCGCCCCGGACCCTGTCTTCGGCGTCGAAAACGGTGTCGGTGAGTGCGACGTCCGTCGCCGACCCGACGAAGGTGGCCACGGCGACGGTGACGATCATGAGACGATAGGGGCCTCACCCCCGAGAGGCTTCGACGATGACTCACAGATTATTTCCGGCGGTTGCCGTCCTTGCCGTCCTGGCTGGATTGATCGGCTGCTCGACTCCACCTCGCACCGCGACGACGGTGCTGGAAGAAGCCAGAACGGCGATGGGCGATCCAAAGTCCATCCAGTACGTGGCGACCGGCGCCAGCGGCTTCATGGGGCAGGCCTTTCTCGCCGGCGAAGAGTGGCCGCGTCGTCCGCTGACAACCTACACGCGCACGATCAACTACGACCAGAAGTCGGGCGCCGAGGACATGGTGTTT
>CADEEX010000025.1:17331-21597 GCA_902826465.1 uncultured Acidobacteriota bacterium | reverse complement strand
CGCTTTCGCGTTGTCGTACCGCGAACTGTTCGACGATGCGTGTCGCATTGGCGGTGGGTTGACGGCCCTCGGCTTCGAGGCCGGCAGCCGTATTGCGCTGGTCATACCCGAGGTCAACGAGTTCATCCGGGCGTTCTTTGGCATCACCGTCGCCGGGTTCGTGCCGGTGCCCTTGTGCCCGCCCGCGCAGGCCGGCGACGTGGCCACCTTCACGCGGCAGTCGCGTCATGTGATCTCGGCGGCTCGCGTTGACGCCGTGGTCACCTCGCGCGAGGTGGCGGCACTGCTCAACGTCGACGGCATCGTGCCGGCTCCCGCCATTCTCGCGCTCGACAGCCTGACCGATGCGTCGCCGCTCGATGTGCCCGTCCCGGTGTCGCCGGATGCGATCGCATTGGTGCAGTTCACGTCGGGGTCGACCGCGGCCCCCAAGGGTGTCGTGCTCACCCACCGATCGCTGAGCGCGAACGTTGCGGCAATCCTCGGGCCTCATGGACTGAACGCCACACCCGACGATGTGGCCGTGAGCTGGCTGCCGCTGTATCACGACATGGGGCTCATCGGCATGCTGCTGTCGTCGGTCTACATGACGGCGAACGCGGTCATCTTGTCGCCGGTGCTGTTCCTGAAGCGACCCAGCGCCTGGCTCGACGCGATCTCCAGATACAAGGGCACGGTGTCGTTCGCGCCGAACTTCGCGTACGAGTTGTGTCGGCGACGGGTCAAACCGTCGCAACTCGCGACGCTCGATCTGTCGCGGTGGCGTGTCGCCGGTTGCGGCGCCGAGCCGATTCGCCCGGAAGCGCTCGCCGACTTCGCCGAGCACTTCGCGAGTGCCGGGTTTCACGCCTCGGCGTTCTTGCCGAGCTACGGGTTGGCGGAGCATTCGCTCGCCGTCAGCTTCGCTCGTCGCGGCGTTGTTATCGATCGCGTCGACGCAGAGCGCCTGGTGCGCGAATCGCGCGCGGTCCCGATGCTCAACGGCGGACGATTCGTGCGCGTCGTGTGCTGCGGCACACCGTTTCCTGGCCACGAACTCGCGATCGTCGACGAGCAGTTCAACCGGCTGCCCGAACGCCACGTCGGGTCGATTGCCGTGCGCGGGCCATCGCTGATGTCCGGCTACTTCAACGACACCACGGCAACGGCGGCCGTAATGCACGACGGCTGGCTGCAGACCGGCGACGTCGGATATCTTGCCAGCGGCGCGCTCTACGTCTGCGGACGCACAAAGGATTTGATCATCCGACAAGGACGCAAATATCATCCGCCCGATCTCGAGTCGGCCATTGCCGACGTCGCAGGGCTGCCGATCTCGGGCGTCGTCGTCTTCGGCATCAGCCACGTCGAGGAGTCAGACACCGTCGTCGCCGTGCTCGAGGCCCGTGCCAGCGCGCACGCCGGCGACGTTGAGGCCAGCGTACGCCGTCGCGTGAGGGAAGCCGCCGGACTCGAACTCGACCGTGTGGTGGTGACGCCGCCGGGCACCATTCCGCGGACGACCAGCGGCAAGGTGAGGCGCGCCGAGACGCGGGCCCGCTTCGAGGCCGGCACGTTGCTGCGATCCGTTCCCGCCGCGGCACACTGATGGGGCTGTTCGACAAGCTGCAGCCCATACCGGCGCGGATTGCCGCGATCGGCGACGGCCCCGTACCCTTCGACACGATGATCGAAGAGATCCTGAGCCCCACGGAAGTCGTCATCGACGGGCGCCGCACCCTGATGTGCGGCTCGAACAACTACTTCGGCCTCAGCTTCCACCCCGATGTGCTCGCTGCCGCGCGCGACGCGATATCGCACGATGGCGCCGGCACCACGGGATCACGAGCGGCCAACGGCACGCTGGCCGCTCACCGCGATCTCGAAGACGCCTTTGCGACGGCCTTCAGCCTGCCGCACGCCATGGTCTTCTCCACGGGCTTTCAGGCGAACCTCGCCATGCTGGCCGGACTCTGCGGCCCGAGCGACGCGATCATCGTCGACCTCGAAAGCCATGCCAGTATTTACGACGGCGCGAAACTCAGTGGCGCGCAGCTGTTTCAGTTCAGGCACAACAACCCCGCAGATCTGGCGAAGAAGCTCGAACGGCAGCCGGACGGCACCAATTGCCTGGTCGTCGTGGAAGGACTGTACTCAATCAGCGGCGACCTCGCTCCGCTGAGCGAGATTGCCTCGGTCTGTCGCGATGCAGGCGCGATGCTCCTGGTCGACGAAGCACATTCCTTTGGCGTATATGGTGCGCGCGGGCTCGGCTACGCCGAGGAATCAGGAGTGCTCGATCAGGTCGACTTCATCGTCGGCACCTTCTCGAAGGCGCTGGCGGGCATCGGCGGCTTCTGCGTGTCGCGGCATCCCGAGCTGAAGTATCTGCACTTTGCTGCGCGCCCCTACGTGTTCACCGCGTCCGGCTCGCCCGCGACGATTGCCGGCGTCCGCGAGGCGCTGCGCCTCCTGCTGCGCGACAACGTCGCGCTGAAAGCGCGGTTGTGGGACAACGTGCAACGCGTCCGCGCCGGGCTTTCCGCTGCCGGATTCACGATTGGATCGACAGAATCGCCGATTGTCCCCGTGGTCGTCGGCAGCCCCGACCGCGCGATCGGGATGTGGCGCGCGCTTCTCGAAGCCGGTCTCTACGCCAATATCGTCCTGCCGCCGGCCTGCCGCGCCGACGCCTGCCTCTTGCGCACGAGCTACTCGGCGGCTCACAGCCACGACGAGATCGACCGGGCCGTGTCCGTTTTCACCCATGTCGGACGCGCCTTGGGTATCATCGACGCAGCGCCATGACACGTCGGCTCGTTCTCATCAATCCGCGCAATCGCGTCTCACTCTACGGCGACTACCTCTGGGAGCCGCTGGCCTTTGGCTATGTCGCCGCGGCCACACCCGATCACTGGGACGTCGAGCTCATCGACGAACAGTGTGAAGGCGCGCGCGATTACAGCCAGGTTGACGCCGACCTCGTGGGCCTGACCGCGTTCACGACCCAGGCGCCGCGCGCCTATCAGATCGCGCGCCAGTTCCGTGACCGCGGAATCCCGGTCGTGATGGGCGGAATTCATGCCTCGCTCGTATCCGACGAAGCGGCGCAGTATGTGGACGCGCTCTGTCTGGGGGAATGCGAAGGCGTGTGGCCCACGCTCATCGCCGATGTCGAGAGTGGTACGTTGCAGGCGCGCTACGACGGCGGCACGTCTGGCGGTTCGGCCGTTCACCCTGACCGCACCATCTTCGCAAAGTACCCGTACGAGTATGTGTCGGCGCAGACCTCGCGCGGTTGTCCGATGGACTGCTCGTTCTGCTCGGTGACTGCGTTCAACGGTCGCATCTTCCGCATGCGCGAGATCGACGACGTGGTGGCCGAGGTCGCGGCCATTCCACAACGCGACATCATCTTCGTAGACGACGACCTGAATGGCTTTTCGCCGAAGGCGAAGCGTCGCTGCCTCGATCTCTTTCGCGCCATGACGGCGGCGGGCCTCAACAAGCAATGGATCACCCAGGTCACCATCAACTTCGGCGATGACGACGAACTGCCGCGACTGGCGCGAGAGGCGGGATGCGCTGGCGTGTTCATCGGCCTCGAGAGCACCGACACCAAGTCGCTGGCGCTGATCCGGAAAGACGGCACCTCGCAGAAGCGCGGCGCCGACTACTACCGTGAGAACGTCGCGCGCATCAGGCGCCACGGCATTGGCGTCGTCGGCTCGTTCATTCTCGGCATCGACAGCCAGAACATGGACACGGTCGTGGCGGACATTCTGCAGTTCGCCGCCGAGACCGAACTCGATGGCCTCAATCCGACCATCCTGACGCCACTGCCTGGCACGCGCGACTATGCGCGGCACGACGCCGAGGGGCGCATCCTGTTCAAGAACTATCCGGACGACTGGGAAAAGTACACGCTGGCGTTCCCGGTGACGCAGATGCCGCACGTGTCTGGCGCCGGCCTGATGCGCCGCTACATCGACGTGTTGCAGTACTTCCGCCCTGAACACGTGGCGGCGCGCTACTGGCGCACACACGATACGGTCTCACCCGAGGCGGCCTGGCACGCGTTTCTGTGGAACCGGGTGTGGACGAACTACTGCCTCCGCTCCGGCGTGTTCCGCCGGGCACCACTGGCGGAGTCGTACCCCACCGGGATTCCGCGCGAGGTGCCCGATCGCCCGCTGGTTGATGCGGCGCTGATTGCCGCGTCCGTGATGCCCACGATTCGAGTGGCGGTCTGATCTAGGGGCTAGGGGCTAGGGGCTAGGGGCTAGG
>CADEEX010000025.1:0-17231 GCA_902826465.1 uncultured Acidobacteriota bacterium | reverse complement strand
CTAGGGGCTAGGGGCTAGGGGCTAGGGGCTAGGAACCATGAAAAGCGCTGTGCAGGAATATCGCAACGCCGATATCGTCGTCCGGTTCGACCCGCGTCTCTGTACCCACTCAGGCCATTGCGTCCGCGGCCTCCGCGCCGTGTTCGATGTGCAACAGCGACCGTGGGTCACCGTTGATGCTGCCACTGCCGGAGCCATTGCCGCGCAGATTGAGAAGTGCCCATCCGGCGCACTGACTTACGAGCTCGGAGACGGCTTTAAGACTTAAGTCCTAAGCCTTAGGCCTCCCAACCTCGGCCCTGCACATCACGTCCATCCCGCGTCGCGATACCACTGCGCGGTTCGCGCAAAGCCGTCGCACAACGACGTGCCGGCCGTGAACCCCAGTACGTCGCGCGCCCGTTCGACGCTGCAGACAAACCCCTCGGCGTCGAACTCTGCCAGTCGGCCACTGTCGAAGACAAACCGGGTACCGCACATCCACGCGAGGTCGCCGATCGATGCGGCGGCACGCACGACTGGGCGAGGCAGTCCGACCGGCGTGTAGGGTTTACCGTAGACGCCGGCCAGCGTTCGGAGGATCGAGTCGGTCGACTGCGGGTCGCCGTGACCGACAAACAGCACTTCCCCCGCCGCGCGCGGCGAGCTGGCCGCATCGACGACCGCGGAAGACAGATCAGCCACGGAAATCAGCGAAAACGACATCGTCGACCGAGTCGGCAGCACGAACACGCCGCGCTGTGCCATGCGGAAGAGCGGCAGGAAGCCACGATCGCGTGGACCGTAGACCGCACACGGACGAATGATGGTCCAGGGACTCTGCGCAATCCGCCGCAGCACCTCTTCCCCGGCGCGCTTGCTCCGCCCGTAGGCATTGACCGGCGCATCCGTCTGCTGCTCACGCCGCGGCTTCTCCGGTGTTCCAGGACCGCCAGCCGCGAGGCTCGAGATCAGCAGCACACGACAGCCGGCCATGTTGGCGGCTTCGACGAGCGCCCGCGTCCCTTCAACATTCACCGCCGCGAACGCGGCCTCGTTCTTCGCGCGGATGACGCCCGCGCAGTGCACGACCAGTTCGCTGTCCTCGAAGGCACGGGCCAGTGCACCCGGGTCGGTGAGCGACGCGTCCGTGCGGTCGACACCAGCGGGCAGCAGACGCGAACCGTCCGGGCGCGTGACGGCTCGTACACGCCAGCCGGCGTCGCGGAACGCCTCCGACAGATGCCAGCCCACGAAGCCGGTGGCGCCGGTCAGGCTAACCGAGCGGCTTCTCATACAGGCGATACGTCTTGTAGTGCCGGCCGCCAGCGGCCGCAATGCCGGCGTTCACCGCGTCGTTGTCTTCCAGCGTCCACGACAGCTCGGCACGCGTATACCCGCGCGCCACCCCGCGACGATGACATTCGGCGATCAGGAGCGGGTAGAGACCGATGCGACGGAACTCCGGGAGCACGCCCATGAGCAGAATCCGTCCGCGTGTCGTGATCTGCCGACGCCGCAGAAAATGCCAGAGACCGAACGGCAACAGCCGCCCTCCCATCTTCTTGAGCACCTGGTTGGCGTCGGGCACACCCACCGAACAACCGACCGGCCGGCCGTGGATCTCGGCGAAGAGCACCAGCTCGGGATCGAGGATCGGCCTCAAGTCGACCGCGAGCTGACGAATCTCGGAATCGGTCGGCGGGACAAATCCCCAGTTGTCGTCCCACGCCGCGCGATAGAGCGCTTGAAGCGTCGCCAGCTCCTGTTCGAACTTCGCCAGATTCAACGGACGGACCACGACGCCGTGACGCTGGCCGACGCGGGCGGCCAGCCGATTGATCCGGTCGATGCGCGAGACTGAGAGGTCGAGGTCCCACGCCCACAAATCCTTCACCTTCGCGTATCCCGATCGCTCCACGTAAGCACCATAGGCGGGTGGATTGTAGGGCATCAGGATGTACGGCTCCTCGTCGAAGGCGTCCACCAGCAGCCCGGCACTCTCGTTCAGCGACGGATTGACCGGGCCGCGCACCGCCACGGCGCCTCGCGACCGGGCCCACGACTCTACCGCCTTCAGCAGCAACGTCGCATCGTCGGTACTGGTCGCCTCAAAGAAGCCAAACCACGCCATCGTCTTGCCGTGTTTCTCGTCGTACAGACGATCGCTGATGCCGGCGATACGTCCGACGACGCGCGGGCCAGACATCGCCAGCCACAACACCATGTCCGCATGCTCGAGGAACGGGTTATGGGCGCGATCGAGACGCCGGCGCTCGTCGCGTCGTAGCGGCGGGACCCAGTGCTGATGCCCCGCATACAGCCGGTACGGCAGTTCGACGAACTGTCGTTGCTGCGACGCCGTCGACACTCGAAGGATCGTCGTGCGCGGTTGCACCCCCTGCGAACCGTATGTGACACTTTGGGACATGCGCCAGCCGTCGATGGTACCTGCATCCGCCAGCAAATGAGTCAACCGACCGCGGGGCGCCGCCCCTTTCGCCTGATCGTCGACGCCTCGCCTGTTCGGGTCCTCGGACTCTCGCTTTCAGAACGAAACCGTCGCGTCGCCGAGCGCTGCGGTGCGACGTCTGACGACGCCGCGGCATTGCCAACGCTGACGCTGCCGCCGCGTATCGCCATCACGCCAATGCTGCTGACCGCGCTACCGCCGTCCAGCGGCACCGTGCACATCATGTCTGAGGCGACCGCGCTGCCCATCGTCTGGTCGGCGGCCAACACCGATCCCGCGGCACCGGTCCGCACACTGCAGGCCCCCGCAGGTGCGGTCCTTGATGTCTCGACACCGGCCGCACGCTACGTCGCCTCGTGGACACTGCTGCGGGCGTCGGGAAAGCCGGGCGACGGCTGGCTGTCGAAGCATCTGCACCGCAAGATCAGCCGCGTCTTCAGCTACCTGTTCCTGCAACTGGGACTCACCGCCAACATCGCAACCGGGCTCACGTTTCTACTCGGCGCCGCGGGTGCGCTGCTGATGGCGCAGACCACGCACGTCACCATGATCGCGGGCGCATTGCTGTACTGGGGCTCGTCGATCGCTGACGGCATTGATGGCGAAATGGCGCGGTTGACGTTCAGTGAGTCGGCATTCGGCGAACAGCTCGACACCGGCGTGGATCAGGCTACGCATCTGCTGGCGTTGACCGGTGCCGGCGTCGGCTGGTGGCGTCAGGGCATCGGGGCTCAGGGATGGGCGCTCGCAGCGACGGTGGCAGTGGGCGTACCGGTCATCCTGCTGTGGGCGATGACCCTGGTGCGGCGCGCCCGCAAGAGCCCGCACTTCTTCGTCGTGACCAAGCCGATCGAACTGGCGGTGGCCCGTGCGGCACGGGACACCGGCGCGCTGCCACTCCGCGCGGCCGCGGCGATCTTCGTGCTGTTTCGCCGCGAGGCCTTCTCCTGTTCGTTTTTCGTGGTGTCGCTGATGACCGGCCTGCGAGTGGTCTACCCGGCACTTGTCGCCACCAGTCTGGCCATTGTCGCGGCAACCTTCCTGTTCTATCGCACACCGATCAACGTCGCCCTCGAAGCCGCGTCTGGGAAATGAAGCGCCGGTCAGGCGCTCGGCTGAAGCCGGACGCTACCGTCCCTCCTCGCGCAGGAACGCGCGGTCGGCGCGCTGCTGATAGAGCCACACCGCCATCAGCAGCAGCGTCAGCGGCAGCAGGATGAACGCAAAATACCATTCCAGGTGACCAACCCACGCCAGCACGATGAAGCCAAGGCGGCGGACGTTATCGCCGAACAGATTCCACAGGCGCACGGGCCGATAGAAGCAGCGCCGATATCGATCGCGATCGCTCTCGGACACGGCACCGACCACCGCGCGGGAGGCGATGATCTGCTCGACGCGCGCATGGAGTCCGGACAGGCGACGCTGCAGCGCCTCGTACCCCCGCACGACGCCGCTGCGAGCATCCATGGCCGCGCTGCCGGCAGGCGACAGTGACGGACGCGCCTTCAGCACAATCGCCGCATACGCCGTGCGGTGATAGTCGTACATTTGCGCATGAATGGCTGTGGCCACTCCGGCAAGGAGCCCAAGCCCCAGCACAGTCCAACTGCCACCGGCGCTCGCCACGCGGTACACGATCGCGATGTAGGCAGCACCGTGAGTCACGTAGCCACCGAGTCCATCGAGTAATCGCCCAAGCTCGGACGTCTGGCCGGTCATGCGCGCGAGCTGACCGTCGGCAGAGTCGAACACCCCGTGCGCCACGATCAGGGCGACCCCTGGCCACACCGAGCGATCATCGATGAGCATCGCCCCACCGGCCATACCCACCAGCCCGGAGACTACCGACACCGCATTCGGACTGAGCTGAAGCATCCGGGCAGCGTGAGCGACGATGATGCCAAGCCGGCGGAAGAAGTGGATGTCGACGAATTCTTCGATCTCGTAGGCTTTGAATGCGAGGGCGGGCGTTCCGGACACGTTGGTATGATTCTAGCCAAGGAGAGCGCACATGCTGGCCACGTATCACCTGCGGCACGCCCTGGCCATCGTCCTCACCGCGGCCTCGTTTTCGGCCGCCGACGACCTGAGCGACGACCTGACTGCCCGGCGCGCCCGCCTGATGGAGCGTCTCGGTGCCGAGACGATGCTCGTGGTGACGAGCGCCCCGCCGCGTCGCTACTCCCTCGACATCGACTACGAGTACCGCCAGGACAGCAACCTTTACTACCTCACCGGCATCGCGCAGGAAGGGACCAGCCTCCTTCTGCTGCCGGGCAACACCGAGCGGCGCGAGATTCTGTTCGTGAAGGATCAGGACCCGGCGCAGGAGCACTGGCGCGGTCGCCTTCTGACCCGCGCCGAGGCCACGGCGCGGAGCGGCATTCAGACCGTGCTGTCGTCCACCCAGTTCGACGATGTGGTGGCCGCCATGCTGTCGAGGCGGGCTGCGGGCGGGATCACCGAGAAGGATGCCACGGTGTTCTTTGACGCGCTCGGCGCCGGCCGCGCACGCGTGGCGCTGACACTCGACACCGCCAGACCCGGCGAGCCGCTGACGCCAACACAAGAACGAGCCAGACAGCTGCGCGATCGCTTCGTCGGCTTTCAGGCCATCGACGCCACGCCGCTGCTCACCGACCTTCGACTGATCAAGACACCGTACGAACAGCGCGTGCTGCGGAAGGCCACCGACATTTCGGCTGACGCGCAGATCGCCGGCATGCGCACCGCACGACCTGGCGTCTACGAGTACGAGGTGAAGGCCGCGATCGAAGCCGTGCATCGTGGGCGAGGTGCCCTCTCGTGGGCGTATCCCTCGATCGTCGGCAGCGGGCCTAACGCCACGATCCTGCACTACCCCGCGAGCGACCGGAAGATGACCGCCGGTGACCTGCTGCTGGTCGACGCCGCGTGCAACTACGAGTACATGTCGCCGGACATTACCCGCACGTACCCGATCAGCGGCACCTTCACGAACGAGCAGAAGGCGCTCTACGGGATCGTGCTGAGAGCGCAGGACGAAGCGTTGCGCGTCGCCACCGTGGGCCGTTCGCTCGCCGACGTCCACGACAAGGCCGCAGAGGTGATCAAGGACGGGCTCCTGAAGCTCGGGCTTGTTACCGATACGTCAGGAAATCAGTACCGCATGTGGTTCACACACGGCGCCACGCACTACATCGGCATCGACGTGCACGACGTGGGCGACAACCGCCGGCCGATGCAGGCCGGCATGGCGTTCGTGATCGAGCCGGGCATCTACATTCGCCAGAGCGCGCTCGACGCCCTGCCGCGCACACCCGAGAACGCGGCGCTCATCGAGAAGCTGCAGCCGATGGTGCGGAAGTACGAGGGCATTGGCGTGCGCGTCGAAGATTCATTCCTGTTGGACGCGCAAGGGCCGCAACGCTTGAGCGCAGCCGTCCCCAGAACCATTTCAGAAATTGAGGCCTTCATGCGCCAGCGTCCATCCACGAGCACCGGTCGATGATCCGTCGATGTGCCGCGCTGCTGGCGCTCGTCGCGCTGGTCGCGACCCAGCCGCTTCTCGGCGCCGGTCCCAGCTTTGTCTGGAAGGTGGTGTCGCCCGCCGGCAAGACCATCTACCTTGCCGGCTCGGTGCACCTGCTGACGGCCGACTTCTATCCGCTGCCTGCCGCGTACGACGAAGCATTCGCCGCGTCGGACCATCTGGTCGAGGAGCTCGACATGGGCCAAATGCTGTGGGCGAATTCGCAGATGCGGGTGCTGCAGAAGGGCATGTTGCCAGCGGGACAATCGCTCGATCGCATGCTGTCGCCCGACACGTTGCAGCTTGTTCACGCCACGCTCGCCGAACTGGGTATGCCGGCTGCGCCGCTGATGCAGTTCAAGCCCTGGATGCTGGCGATCACGATGCAGAGTCTGGCCTGGCAGAAGGCCGGCTTTGACGCCAACCTCGGTCTCGACAAGCATTTCTACGACCGTGCCAAAGAGGTCGGCAAGAGTGTCCAGGGGCTTGAAACGCTCGACTTCCAGCTGTCGCGCTTCGACACGCTGCCGAAGGAGGCCCAGGAACGGATGCTCGCAGAAACGGCGCGCGAAATTGCCTCAACCACCGTGAACTTCACCCGAATGACCAGGGCGTGGCAGAGCGGTGACGCCTCCGCCGTGGAACGGCAGCTGCTCGACGATTTGAAGTCGGAGCCGGAAATGTACGCCAGCCTGCTCCTCGAGCGGAACAAGACGTGGCTGCCGATGATTGAGGCCCTGTTCTCGAGACCGCGTCCGGCCCTGGTCGTGGTCGGCGCCGCACACCTCGTCGGCGGCGATGGGCTCCTGGCCGCGCTGAAGGCCAGGGGCTACACCCTCACGCAGCTGTAGCGCGTGGCTCGTATCTGCGAAGCGCGCTCCCTTAGGGGCGCGTACCGGACGGAATGGCCCTGATGTGACCTGGAAGCCGCGAAACACCAGAAACACGCGACAATAGGGGGATGCTTTCTCAAGGCCGGGCCGAGGATCTGACTGGTGTTTCGATCCTGGTGGCTGGCGCCGGGCTGGCCGGACTGGCCGCGGCGCGCGACCTGGCGCGCGCTGGCGCCACCGTTATCGTGGTCGAGGCCCGGCCTCGCGTCGGTGGCCGCGTCTGGACCGTCCGTGAAGGGTTCGCCGACAACCAGTACGCGGAAGCAGGCGGCGAGATGATCGACGAGGCGCACGAGGCCGTGAAGTCGCTCGCCGAGGCCTACCGACTGCCTCTCGTGCGAGTGCTCAAGAGCGGCTTCGCGTTCGCCCGCCCCGATTCCCAGGGTCGCGTCAACATCGTCAAGCCGGCTGCCAACCGCGGCTGGGCGCGCATGAGCCGCGAGCTTCAGGAGCTCATTCGGCTGTATCGCCTCGCCGAGCGTCGGTGGGACTCGCCCATCTCGGCCGCGATCGGTCGCCGCTCCGTCGCCGAATGGTTGAACGAGCGGGGCGCAGACGACGAGCTGCGAGAAACGGCGGCGGGCCTGCGCGGTTTTTTTCTGGCCGATCCCGAAGAGCTCTCGCTGCTTGCGCTGGTCGATCAGTACTCGAGCGACAGTGCCACCGGTGCGAACCGCATGTATCGCATCAAAGGGGGCAACGATCGGCTGCCCGAGGCGATGGCCGCCGAACTAGGCGACCGCGTCCAGCTCGGCACCGAACTGATGGCCATTTCCCAGCGCGGACGACGAGTCCGCGTGGCGCTCAGGAACAAGCGACTCCCCTCTCAGATTGATGTGGACTACGTCGTATCGGCGCTGCCAGCGCCGTTGCTCCGCCGCGTCCCCATCACTCCGGCGCTTCCCACCAGACAACACGAAGCGATCGAACAACTGGAATACGGCAAGGGGACCAAGACGCTGCTGCAATTTCCGAAGCGATTCTGGGTGAGCCGCCTGCAACCGCGCGCGTTCGGGTCGGCGCAGCCGCACGGGGCCGTGTGGGACGCCAACGAGGAGCAGCGCGGGCCGTCCGGCATTCTGTCCCTGCTTGCGGGCGGATCGGCGAGCGATCAGACCGCCCACATCATGGCGAAGCAAGGGATCGTGGGGCTGGCGCGCACGCTCGATTGGCTCGGGTATCGCGGTGAACCCATCACCGCGTCAACGCAGGTGCGGTGGGAGTCAGACATCTGGTCGCGCGGCGGCTACGCCGTGTTCGACGCCTCGTTCGACCCGGCGCTCCGCCCCTGGCTCGCACAGCCGAACGGCCGCATCTTCTTCGCTGGCGAGCACACCAGCCTGACGTGGCAGGGCTATATGAACGGCGCCGTCGAAAGCGGTCAGCGCGCCGCTGCCGAACTGGCCGCCACGCATCGTTTATCGAAGGAATGACGCGGCATGCACGCCAACCCGTCCGACGCTGAGCTCAAGACGCTCCTGACCCGCGCGAAAACCATTGCTGTCGTCGGCGCTTCGGCCAACCCTGAACGCGCCTCGCACAGCGTGATGCTCCGGATGCAACGTGCGGGCTACAAGATCATCCCGGTGAACCCGACCGAACGCGAGATCGTCGGCGAGCGCTCCATGGCGACGCTGGCCGATATCGAGGTACATGTCGACATCGTCAACGTCTTCCGGCGAGCTGAGCTGACGCCACCGATCGCCGACGAGGCCGTCGCAATTGGCGCCGATTGTCTGTGGCTGCAGATGGGGATCGAGAACGAAGAGACCGCCGCGCGCGCCAAGGCGGGCGGTTTAGTCGTGGTGATGGACTCGTGCATCGCCGTCGTCCACGCAATGCTCGGTGTGCCGCGCAAGAGTACGTAGCGCGCCCCTTCAGCGGCGCGTCGCGGGACATCGTATCGACGGAAGGCATCGAACTTAAAAGCGACTGCCGAACGCCTTCCAGACTTCTCGATCTACTTTCATGCGAACTGATATCTTTGCGGTCTGTCCCTCACGAATGCGAACTTTCTGACACATGGGGACAAAACCATTCGACATCGCGCACACGTCGTAGAACCCCGCCTCGAGTTCGACCGACAGCGTCCCTAGCGCGTTGGCTCGTAGGATGAAGTCCTTGGCAACGGAATCGATGCGCCCAGACAAGTCTGGATGTATCAAGACGTGCGCATCCAGGGCCGCACCTCCGGGGTCGACGAACGTGCCTCTCAGGGTTCCGGTCGCCGCCGCCCGAGGGATTACGGAGAGTGGAACAGTTAGGGCCAGCAGGAAACTCACCACAAACACCGCGCGTCCCTTTATCGTCATTTGCGCCCCCGGCACGCTGTCAGTTAACCACGGCACGCCCGCCGTCGGAGCCCGACGCGTCACGGTTTGCCGCGGCAACTCCGTCTGGGCGTGCGTTCTAGATCAGTTCTGGCGCCGGCAGCGCACACTACTAGGGCGGCACCAATAGCGTTCTTGCCGACATGGTGCGTGTTAGAGCCGACACGGCTCTTGTTTGGCTCGGCAGGCGTCTTGTTTCCGAGTTCAGGCCATTACCACAACTCGTTGTTATGCAATGCTTTACGACGTCGTCCCAAACTGCACCATAAAACACGCCCACTGCCGCCGAAAACCAGGAGGCTGTCGGCGTAAACAAGGACGCTGTCGGACCCAAACCAGCAGCCTGCCGGCGCCAACCAGCTCGCAGCCACCACCACACAGAACTGCCGGCAGCGTTCACCATGGACGTGGCGAGGACAAACCAGACAGGTGGATACCTAAAACCGAACCGCTGCCGCTGTCAACTGGCGGCCTGCCGCCTGGAACCAGTCGGCTGTCGGCTCGATCCGTGCTTCGGCCATCCAGACACATCAGAAAGTCAGGTCCTGGATCGGCGCAATGAGAAACAGGCCAGTTGTGGCGGACCCGCGTCAGAATGGCGAGGTGCGTGTGCTCTTGATGCGACGTCTGGCGGTCGCCACCGTCGTCACGGTGCTTTGGACGGCAGAGCACACGCGTGGTCAAGGACTGAACAAGGACGGCCCGCCGAGCTCGCCAGGCAAGGCACAGCCAGTTCCCTTGGCCGACGAGCGTCGCCCGCTGAAGCTTGGCGCCCGGACAGAGAACCCTACCGTGCTCGGAGCGCCCGTCGGGCGCATTGGGCCATTGTGGTCGGTCCTCAACGGCCCGGAGCCTGAGTCGATGTGTCTCCCATGCGGCTGGAGTGGGTCGCCCCTGTCGGGCCTGAGTCCCGTGATCGACCGGCGACTCGCCTACTCCACCGCCCGTGGCAGCGGCATCAGCGTCGGTGCCATCGGCTCGCGGCCCGCCCGGGTTCCGCTGTTCTTCGCTGCGCCGATTGGTGCGACATCTAGCCCCTCCGTCCCGGTCCAGTTCATCGACCCGATTGCCGCCTACAACCAGTGGAGCCTGACGGTCAGCGGCGCCAAGGCGCTCCCGTCGCCGTCCAGGAACTTTGGCTTGAGCCTGGTGGGTGACCTGTTCGTCCCTGTCATCGGGAAGGCCTCGGGCGCGCCGATCGGGCCGTCGCCCACGGTGCGAGCAGGCGTGAAAATCGATTACTAGGAAATCGCGCGTTCGAGCTTGCTCACCAGACCATCAAGCTGCGACACCACGGCCTGCACCGTCTCCGGTTTGCTGAGGTCGACGCCCGCCCGCTTCAGCAGCGTCATCGGATGGTCGCTGCCGCCAGACTTCAGCAGCGTCAGGTAGCGCTCGGTCGCCTCCCGGCGCGAATGCTCTGAACCCGTGGTCAACTGCTTCATCAATTGCGCGCTCGACGCAAAGCACGTGGCGTACTGGTACACGTAATACGGCGTGCTGTAGAAATGAGGAATGCGCGCCCAGGTGGTCCGCGACGCCTCGTCGTAGTCGATCGCATCGCCGTGATACGCCTGCAGCAGCCCGAAATAGATCTCGCTGAGCACGTCAGCGGTCACCGGCTTCCCCTCCTCCACCAGCTTGTGCGCCTGCCACTCGTAATCGGCAAACATCACCTGCGTGTAGAACGTGCCGACGATGCCATCGATGGCGTGCTGCAGCAACACGATCTCTTCGTGCTCGTCTGAGGTGTGCTCGAGCATGTAGTCGAGGAACAGCTCTTCGCTGAGCGTGGACGGCACTTCGGCCACGAAGATGGTGTAACCGGCGTAGACGAAAGGCTGGTGGGCGTGCGACAGCACGGTGTGCATCGAGTGACCAAGCTCGTGAGCCAGCGTGAAGACCGCATCCAGCGTGTCGTTGTAATTCAGCAACATGTACGGCTGCGCACCGTACACCGGCGCTGAATAGGCGCCACTTCTCTTGCCCGGGTTCTCATAGACGTCGATGCACTGGCCGTCGAGCACCTCCTGCATCATCCGCCTGTAATCGTCGCCCAGCGGCTCCACCGATTTCGGCAGCCAGCTGAGGATGCGCTCGTAGGGATACTTCCGGTCGAATGACACGAGCGGAATCGTGGTGTCGTACGAATGATAGCGATCGAGCTTCAGCGCCTTTTTCCTGAGGCGGTGATAGCGACGCAGCGGCTCGACGCCGTCCTTCGTCTGCGCAATCAGGTTCTCGAACACAGACGGTGGAATGTTATTGCCGTGCAGCGCCGCTTCGAGCGTCGAGGTGTAACCGCGGGCCTGCGAATGGAACCAGTCGCGCTGGAGCACGCCGCTGTAGAGCGACGCGTAGGTATTGACGTTGGCCTGATAGACCTTGTGAAATTCGTGAAACGCGGCAGCGCGATCGGCCTGGTTCGGGTTGGTGGCGAGAATGGCGCGGTACTGCCCGTACGTGAGCGTCGCCTCGACGCCGCTCGGCAGCGTAATCGACGGGTGCTTCATATCGGCGGTCGACAGCGCCGCATAGGCATCGTAGGGAGACGATGAGAAGCGGCTCGAGAGCGACATCAACCGCTCGCCCTTCTCGTCGAGCACATGTTCCTGCTGGCGATAGAGGTCTTCGATGGCGAACCGGTAGACCGCGAGTGCCGGGTCGCCGTCCATCCACTGCCTGACCGTCGCCAGCGGCACCTGCAGCAATTCGGGGTCGAACCACGCCGCGGCCTGCGCGGCCCTGGCGAACAGAATCTGCACCTGCTGCCGCTTGGCGTTGATCTGGTTGTCGCGCTGATCTTCGTCGTGCTTCAGCGACGCGAAGTACCACACTTTGTATTCGAGCTGACCGATCAGATCGCGCAGCTCAAAGGCGCGCAACAAGGCGCCGCCCTCGCTCAGACTCCCCTGCAGTTCAGCAAACGCGGCGATGTTCGCGTCCAGCTCCGCGTACGCCGCTTCCCACGCATGCCAGTCGGGATAGATGCGGGTCAGGTCCCACTTGAAGCGGTCGGGAATCTCGGCGCGGTCGCGGAGGTCTGTGGATGCGAAGGTCTCGGACGTCTCGGGCATCAGATGATCATACTCAAGACGGGTGGGTCCACGGGTCCGAGGACCGAAGGGTGCCAGGGTGCTAGCGCTTCGCGGCGACCTCGACCAGCGTGTTGTAGATCATCTCGGTGCCGCGGTCGAGCGACTCGATGCTCACCTTCTCGTCGTTCCCGTGCATACGCGTCAATTCGTCGGCGGTGATGGGGTACGGATAGATGCCGTACACGGGAATCCCTCGGCTCCGCCACGCGCCAGCGTCGGTACCGGCCTGAAAGAGGTACGGCGTCACTTCAGCGCCGTCAAATGTCCTGCTCGCCTGCTGAGCCAGCGCGCGGTACAGCTCGTTGTCCTCCGGAGAGGCAGGAGTGCGCGATGGCCCGGCTGACGGATTCTGCAGGCGCACCATCACATTCGGGTCGTCAATCACCCGGCTCAACTCTTTGACGACGTCGTTGGGATCGGTGCCGGGGATGATCCGCACGTTGATGGTGGCGTCCGCAGAGCCGGGAATGACGTTGCTGCGAAAGCCGCCGTTCAAGAGGACCGGCGCAATTGTGTTGCGCAGCAGCGCGTGCAGCAGCGGATCCTTGCTGATTTCACGATCGGCCCTGGCAGCAGCCGACGGATCGGTGCCGATCACGTCGCGGAAGTAGCCCGACATCGGCGGCGGGCTGGTCTTCGCCAGCGTCGTGAAGAACTGACGCGACGCGGGTGTGAACTGCAGCGGAAAGTCGTAGGTCGATAGCTTCGTCAACGCCCTGGCCAGCGTGAAGATCGCCGAATCCGGCCGCGGCATCGACGAATGGGTAGAGGTCCCCTTGCCGGTCACAATCACGGCGACGGAAGACTTATCCGCCGTCGAGATGCTCACATACTGCACCTTGCCGGTGTCGTCCTTGATGATCCAGCCGCCCTCATTCAACGCGAACTCGGCATCGATCTCGTCCCAGTGATCCCGAGCCAGCCACGAGGTGTTGTATTGGGCCGCCTCTTCGTCGGCTTCGACGAGAAAGATCACATCGCGTGAGAGAGGTACCTTGTTCTCGGCCAGTTGCATCACCGCCCGAGCGAACACGGCCATCCCACCCTTGAAGTCGATGGCGCCACGACCGTAGACATGCCCGTCCTTGACCACGCCGGCGAATGGATCGACGGTCCATTTCTCACGCTCGACGCCGACGACGTCGGCATGAGCGGCAAGCAGCACGGGACGCTTCGATCCGTCACCTTTGAGGCGCGCGATGAAGTGCGACTTCCCCGCCTCGGGTGTCGGCACCTGCGTGATCTCGAACCCGAGCGGCCGGAGCCTGGCGGCGAGCAGATCGCCCACCTGCCCCTCGCGTCCAGGCGGGTTGCTGGTGTCGAGGCGAATGATGTCGCGCAGCAGTTCCGCAGTGCGGCTCTGGGTGGGCTGCGCCGCGGCCTGGCCAGACACTGCCAGCGCACATGCGAACGCGAGGAATGAACGCTTCATGCGCGTATCCTGCCACAACGGACATGGGCTTTGGGCTTTGGGCTTTGGGCTCTCGCATCCAGAGCGACCATGGCGCGCCGAAAACAGGCGCTACGACGGCGCCGATGGACTGTCAGCGTCGGAGCGGTAGTTTCGGAGGGTCGGAGTGGCAGCGGCAATCCAGGCGCTCGCGATCAGGCAGCCGATGCCGCCGCTGATCGCGGAAAACGGCGCCCCCCACCAGTTCGCCACCACGCCGGCTTCGAGTTCGCCCAGCTGCGGGCCACCCTGAAAGAACACCATGTTGATCCCGGTCATGCGGCCGCGCAGGCGGTCAGGCGTCTCCATCTGGCGAATGACGTTCCTGAGGACGGTGCTCACGGTGTCGGTCGCACCAATCAAGGCAAGACAGAGGAACGTCAGCCAGAACACCGTCGAGAAACCAAACACGATGGTGGCCAGGCCATGACCGATCACGGCCCACACGATGCTCCGGCCGCGTCGACGAATATGTTCCACGCTGGGGACCAGTGCCACGCTCATCATCAGTGAGCCGACCGCCGGGGCCGCAAACAGCCAGCCGTAGCCATGGGCGCCGACCTTCAGGATGTCCTGCGCGAAAATCGGCAGTAGCGCGGTGGCTGACGCAAAGAACGTGGCGAAAAAGTCGAGCAGCATCGTCGCGCGAATCAGCGGCGAGCGCATCACGAAGCGAAGCCCCTCGCCTGCCGCCTTCACCGACAGGCTCTCGCGAAGGGTGGTGTCAATACCGGGACGCGCTGACACATCGCGCATCATCACCAGCGCAACCAGCACGAATGCGAACGACAGGGCGTTGATGAGATACGCTGCGCCGACTCCGGCCGTGGCGATAACGATCCCACCCATGGCCGGCCCGGCGACAGACGCCAGCTGAAACATGATGGTGTTGAGGGTAATGGCGTTTGCCAGATGCTCGCGTGGCACGAGTGCTGGAATGAGCGCCTGGCGCGCTGGGAGATCGAAGCAGCTCACCGCACCACCGACCGCCGCGAGCCCGTAGATCGGCCACAGTGCGGTGCCGCCGCGAAACGTGACGAAGGCCAGACCGAGCGCCACCATCGCGGCACAGGTCTGTGTGACGAGCAGGACGCGGCGCCGGTCGAGCGCGTCGGCCACGACGCCGCTCACCAGCGAGAAGAACACGATCGGCGCCACGCGAGTGAGCCCGACCATGCCGAGCGCCAGCGCCTTCTTCTCTGGTGGCACGAGCAGCGACACGTGCCAGAGCAGCGCCGCGTTCTGCATCAGCGAGCCAGAGAACGACAGCAGGAGGCCGATCCAGAGCAGGCGGAAATTGCGCGACTGCAGCGCGACAAGAGACTTCGGCCAGCGGCGACTCACGGCCACGTGCCGATGCCTGCGATCACCGTGCGTCGAGCAGCTCGATGTCGAAGATGATCGCCGAGTTCGGCGGAATCGAGTTCTTGCCGCTGCGGCCGTAGGCGAGCACCGACGGTATCAACAGGATGCGCCGCCCACCGATTTTCATGCCGGTCATCCCTTGAATCCATCCGGGAATAATCGATTGATTGACCAGGGTGAATGTCGCCGGCAGGCTGGTGGCACGGGTGTCGTCGAACTTGAGGCCACGATTCTGCGCCGCGGCCGGATCGTAAACCCAGCCCTCGTAGTGCACCGTCACCGTTGAGCCGTAGGCGACGGTCGTGGCACCAGTGCCAACGGTGACCTCGGTGATCTGCAGCGCTGGCACATCGAAGCCGTCCGGCGCCGTTGGCGAGTCCGAACCGCACGCGATACTCACGAGGACGGCGATAGCCGCCACCGCGAGGATTAGACGCCGCGACCACGTCGTGAGTGCGCGCATCGTGCTACTTGACCCCAAGCAATTCGACGTCGAACACGAGCACAGAGTTGGGAGGAATCACGCCGCCCGCCCCACGGCTGCCGTAGCCGAGCGCCGCCGGAATCGTCAGCGTTCGCTTGCCGCCGATCTTCATGCCAGCCACACCCTGGTCCCACCCCTGAATCACCTGTCCGGCGCCAAGCAGGAACGAGAACGGCTCATTTCTGTCGCGCGAGCTGTCGAACTTGTTGCCGTGATGATCGGCCGCGGTCGGGTTGTACAGCCAGCCGGTGTAGTGCACGGTGACGGTCTTGCCGCCGGTGGCTTCGGTACCGGTGCCGACGGCGACGTCGGTCTTCTGAAGGGCGGTGATGGCACTCACGTCAGCGGCTCCCGTAGAGGCCTGATCCGAACTGCAGGCGATGGTCGAGGTGGTCACGACGAACGCCAGGGCGGTCAGGGTCTGAAAAAGAGGTTTCATGCGCATGGAACTCAGGATTGTACCAAAAGGATCAATTTGCCAACGTGTTGGCTCGCCTCCATGGCGCGATGCGCATCGGCGGCGGCCGCCAGCGGAAACGTTGCGTGCACGGGAATGGTCACCGCCCCCGATTCAAGCAACGGCCAGACGTGCTCGTAGACCTGCGCTGCCAGAGCGCCCTTCTCTTCGACAGAACGCGTCCGCAGGGTTGACCCCGTGAGCGTCAAGCGTTTTCGCAGCACCGCCAGGATGTCGAGTTCGGCCCTGGCGCCGCGTTGACGCCCGATCATCACGAGCCGCCCGTCCTGCGCGAGCACTTGAAGATTGCGCGGCAGATAGTCGCCGCCGACCATGTCGAGCACCAGATCGACGCCGCGGCCGCCGGTCGCATCGGTGGCCACTGCGACGAAATCCTGATCGTGGTAGTTGACCGCCAGTGCTGCGCCGAGCGCGACACAGGCCTGTGCCTTCGCGTCGTTCCCCACCGTCGTGAACACTCTGGCGCCGTGGGCGCGAGCGAGCTGAATGGCCATGACGCCGATGCCACTCGATCCACCGTGGACAAGAAAGGTGTCGCCGCTCGACAGATGCCCACGCTGGAACACATTCGACCAGACGGTGAACGACGTCTCTGGCGCCCCGGCGGCCTGCGCCCACGACACCGCCGCAGGCTTCGGCAGGCACTGCGGCGCCGGCGCCACGCAGAACTCCGCGTAGCCGCCTCCTGACACCAGCGCACACACCTCGTCGCCTTCGTGCCACGCGGTGACACCCGGCCCGAGCTGCGCGACCGTGCCCGCCACCTCGAGCCCCAACAGATCGGACGCCCCGGGCGGTGGCGGATAACGTCCCTGCCGCTGCAATACGTCTGGCCGGTTGACACCCGCGGCCTTGACGGCAATCAGCACCTCGCCCGCGCCAGGCACTGGCACCGGCCGCTCGCCTACTTTCAAAACTTCTGGGCCGCCGAACTCCGAAATCTCAATTGCACGCATCACGATTCGAACGCTCCTCGCGTCGTCGCACGCTCGATCACCACGCGGGTAAGGGCGATGGCGACGCCAAGAGCCATCACCAGGAGCGAGCCCACCGGTCGCGCCTCGCTCGCCAGCGCCCCGTCGGCGAGAAGCGCGGCGCCAATCGCGACATCGGTGACGACCGTGGCCGCTTGACCGCGCAACCGCTCCACAGGAAATGAGGCGTGGT
>CADEEX010000024.1 GCA_902826465.1 uncultured Acidobacteriota bacterium | reverse complement strand
GCTGCGCGTATGCGGCCGGCTGGCGGTGTCGCCCTGGACAGCGCACAGCCATCGGCCCATGTCAGAATACAGCGCGTCGCCAGCCGAGAGCTTGGTCACGTGTTGCGCTTTCAGCGTGTCGGGCATGTTGTAGCGTTCGGTCGGATTCTCGGCGTTGTAGAACAACGCGCCGACGTTCGCGCCACCGTCGATGTCAGTAATCCGAAGCGTGGTGCCGCGCTTCAGCACGTGCGACCAGGTGGCGCCTGGTGCGACCACTTCTTCGAACAACACATCGTTCTCGGACACTGTGGCATTCATAGGGTGTACTCAACGGTCCGGCTAAAGCCGGACACTACGCTTGCGGCGAAAAGCCGGACACTACACTCCGTCAGTTCGGCTGCTTCGGATCGAGGCGCCACACGTTCTGCTGGCGGAGATTCGACAACCACACCGATCCGTGACCGACACGCACCGCGTCGCCGCCGGCGCCGACCCACTGCTTCACCACTTTATTGGTATCCGGGTCGATCTGCGTTAGTGGAATCTCGAACACGGTCACCCACACCGCGCCTTCCCCGTAGGCAATCTCACCACCGGTGCCCGGCGCACCGATGTCGATGGTCGTCACCAGCTTCCTCGACTTTACATCGATCCGCGACACCGTTCCGTCGCCCTGGTTCAGGGTCCAGATGCCACCGGCACCAGCCGTGGTGAATCTGGGCCGGGGACCCACGTCAACGCGGTCGGTGATCAGGTTCGTCAACGGATCCACTCGCACGACCTGACTGGTCTCGGTGCTGACGACCCACGCCGCCTCGTCTTCACCGATCACCACCACATAAGATCCTGCGGGCATCTGAATGGTGGCCACCGCGCGATTGGTCGCCGGGTCGATCCTCAGCAGGTTCTTTCCGGCGTCGGAGAGCATCCAGATGCTGTCCTTGCTGGCCACAATGCCGCCTTCGCTGTTGGCCGGACCGTACGGCACCGTGGCGACGACCTTGCCTTCCTTGACGTCGACGCGAGAGACCGTGCCATCTTCACAGTTCGGTACCCACACACTGCCAAACCCGAAGGCCAACCCCGAACACGGCTTCTTGCCGACCTCGATCGCGGCGATCACCTTGTTGGTCTTCGGATCGAGACGATGCACCGTGTTCTTTGGTCCGTTCGACACCCACACCGCATCGTCGGTCACGACCTGCCAGTCGGGCACGCCCTCGACAGGAAATACGGCGATCGGCTTGATGGTGCTGATCTCGCGCTTCACTCCCGGAGTAGTGACGCCGGGACGCGGAGGTCGTGGCGGACGGGCCGGGGTCGGCGTGTCCTGCGGTGTGGAAGCCGCCTGAATCAGGGCGGCCGGGCGGGGAGACGCTTCCTGCGCCGACAGCGGCGTCACCGAGAGGCCACCGACGATCGCCAGTATGAACACGGTTTTCATCTCAGAATCCTTCCTGCGCAACTTCGGTGAGCACGGAATGCCGGCTCGGCGCCGTACTGGCGGTGAGCTGACACACCGCGTAGAACGTGACCGCGCTGATGACCGGCGGCAGCAGCGTGTCGAGGCCTGACCACGGTGCGGGCGTCACGAAATGCGCGAGCAAACGCACCGAGGTGCCGACCACGACTGACGCGATCGCCCCGGTGCTGTTGGCTTTGTCCCAGTAGACGCCGGCGAACAGCGGCACGACACAACCGGCGAACACGATATCGAACGCGATGATCAGCAGGATGCCCGGTTCAGGGCGGATGTAGGCGACCAGCGCGGCGGCCGCGGCGACCGGTATCGCCATCAGGCGCGACAGCCGCAGCATGCCACCGTCGTTGATCGGGGTCTGGCGGTGCCGCTGAATGACGTTACGCGCCAGCACCACCGAAATCACGAGAATGGCGCCGTTGGCGGTGGACATCGACGCACCGAGCACGCCGACGAACACGAGCACACCGATCCAGTAGGGCAGGACGGCGGCCGCCATCGCCGGGAGCACGACGCGTGGATCTTCGATGCCGGTGACGCTGGCGACACCGGCCAGACCGACCACGGCCACGCACACGCCGATGACCAACGTCATCGAACCGCTGTAGTAGCAGCCCCGTTGCGCCGTTCTGCCGTCCTTGGCCGCGAACACCCGCTCCATGAAGTCGAGCGCCATGGTGTTGCCGAAGGCCAGCGCGATGAGTCCCGCCCAATTCACCAGCGCCCCACCGTTCAGGCTGGTCAACGCGGCGAGGTCGATGGTCTGGGCGGGTACCGCGGCGAGCATGTGGTCGAACCCGCGCGTCGCGATCAACCACACGGCGGCGCCGACGAAACCGATCAGCGCGACATAGACCTGGAAGAAGTCGGTCCACACCGCCGAGTAGAGCCCACCGGCGATCGTGTAGGTCACGATCACGACGGTCGAAATCAACAGCGATGGCAGGTAGTCGACGCCGCTGACGACCGAGAACACCCACGCCACCGCGCTCAGATTGCCGGCGATGAGAATCGTGAACGAGACGATGGTCAGCAGCGAGACCAGCAGTTCCGTGCCGGTGCCATAGCGTCGATAGAAGAACTCGGGCAGCGTGAGCAGGTTCATGCGGTTCAACGGCGCGGCCAGGAACCGGCCGACCACGAACAGGCTCGCCGCCAGTCCCAGCGAGATCATGAACCCGGCCCAGACGCTGCTGGTGTAGGTGAGCGACACCGCGCCGAGGGTCGCGTTGCCGTCCACGGCCTGCGCCATCAGCGTGGTCCCGACAACGATGAACGGCAGCGACTTGTCACACACCGTGAACCGTTCGCTCGATCCGCGGACCTGGGTGTAGGTGTAGAGCCCGATGGCCAACGAGATCGCCATGAAGATGACGACCGGCCAGAACATGACTGTCATGAAGCCTCCGCGACGCCGGGGGAATCCGGCGCCGTCACAACCCTATTGCGTGGGCCGTGGCACGCGCGGCGACAGAATCACGTCGCGCAACACCACGCGATCGAGCTTGCCGTTGAGGCGCGCCAGTTCGTAGTTCAGTTCGAGCAGCACACCGCGGGTCAGCTCGAGCGAGTGCTCCTCGGGCTGGTATTGCGTGCCGCGCGGGTAGTCGACGAACGGGGTGTTCGTCTGCTCGATGTGCGTGCCGAGAATGTGTGCGACCGGCTTGTCGTTGGTGAACGTCACCAGCCGCTGGTGGCTGGCGACGAAGGTCGGGAACTCCGCCTCGCCGACATAGAGCCGGCCGGGATAGAAGCTATCGCCCGTCATCAACAATCCGGTCTGCCGGTCGTAGAGGGCGATGCCGGCGACGTCGTGCCCGGGGATCGGAATGATGTCGATCATGCGCGCGCCCAGATCGACCGACCCGATATCCGTCGGCCAGGTCTTGATGCCGAAATGCTTCTGCAGTTCCGGCACGGTGGCCGCCACGAACTCCACATTCGGCAGACTCTTGAACCCGGCATCTCCCGCCACGTGGTCGCCATGCGAGTGCGAGTGGGTGACGATGAGCGGCACCGGCCCGGTCTTGTTGTTCCGCTTCGCCCACTTGGCGACCAGATCCATCACCATCGGCGCGGTGGCCGTGCCAACATCACCCGCACCGGTATCTTCGAGGAGCGCTTTATCGCGCCCGAAGATCAGATACATGAACGGCTTCTCGTAGTGGATACACCCCGACTCGCGGATGATGAAGACGTTCGGGTTGTACTCGTGCACGACGAACGCCGGCGCTTCCATGCACTTTGGCCCGCCGGTTGCCCAGCTCGTTGGCAGAACGCCCGGCTCGATGAACGCGCTTGCCGGTTGCGGCGGCATTGCCTGGGCCGCCCCGGCCGGCGCCTGGGCGTGCGTCGGCGCCATCGCCAGGGTCAGAGACACGACACACAGCGACAACGCGTTCACGGACGATCTCACAGCGACACCTCCAGCGATGCGCACTCGGTGCGTCATCACTACTGCGTCCCGCCGGCAGCGGCCGGCAGCGCATTCCACTGGGCCTGGGTCATGTCGCGACCAGGATAGCCAGGCGACTTGAACGGCCACTTCGCCTTGATCCACTCGCGGACCACCTTGTCGAGCACCGGATCGAGCTTCGCGTCAGCGCCCGCCTTGGTCACCCAGTAGTGCACGTTGGCGTCGTAGCCCTGCTTGTTGCTCGGGTTGATGTAGACGCAGGCCAGTTCGGTTTGCTTGTCCGGCGAGAGAATGCCGTAGGCAAACGCCGAGTGGTTCTTGAACTCCCATTCGTGGCGCTTCAACTCGCCGTGGTCCTCGACCTTGGTGATGGTCATCGGCGTCGAGCGATCGGCGCGGTTGATCAGTGCGTCGTAGTCGGGATCGAGAATCTCCGGCTCGAGAATGTTCCAGACGTAACCGTTGATCGACGGTGGCCCTGGCGCCATGAAGTCAGCCGGGACGAACGCGACCTTCTTCAGCGCAAACGGCAGCGGCGTCGTCGGTGAGGCCACAACCAACGGTTCCGAGCAGGCGGCACCAGCGCAGGCGCTGTACGCGATCCAGCGCGGGGCGTCGCCAGTGAATGTGGCTTCAAAGACGTCGCCGGCCGCAACAAACGGGGTCTGGGTCGTCTTGCCGTTCAGCGTCGTCTTCAGCGTGAGCGCGGCAGGTGCGGTCGGACCGAGCGCCTTCACGCGGAACGTCGTCGGCTGCCCTGGAAACCAGACCTCCAGGTTTTCCACGAGCAGATCGGCCTTGCCGTTCTTGTCGAGATCGACCGGCTGCGCCTTGCTCGTCCACGACAGCGGCACGATGTCGAGAATCTTCGAGGTCTGGATGCGCCAGACGTTGTTCCAGCGTCCGTTCGACAGAAAGATGGAACCGTGCAGCACGCGCATGCCGTCGCCGCCAGAACCGACGAACTGATGGGTCACCTTCTCGGTATGGACATCGATACGGGTGAGCGGGACGTCGTGAATCGTCACCCAGACGGCGCCTTCGTCTGCCGCGATATCGCCGCCGCCACCGGGTAGCCCGACCTCGATCGTGGCCACCACGGTCATTGACACCGGATCGATCTTGCTCACGCTGCCGGTGCCCTGGTTCAGCGTCCAGACGTACCCTTCCCCGGCCGACATGAAGCGCGGACCTTTGTCGACCGGAATCTCGGCAATCACCTTGTTCGTCGCCGGATGAATCACCGACACCACGCTCTTCTCGGTGCTCGAGACCCACACACGGCCGTAGCCGTACACGGCGGTGAATGAACCCGGCGCCACCTTGATGCGCGCGAGAATGCCGTTGGTCTCCGGATCGATCCGCGTGACGGTGTCCGCCGGCGCGGTCGGCATCCAGATGGAGTTGGCGCCGTAAGCGATGCCGCCCTCGTTGTTGGCTGGCGCGACCGGCACTTTGCTGACGACCTGATTCGTCGTCGTGTCGATCCGGTAGATCACGCCCTCAGCGCAGCTCGGCGCCCACAGCGTGCCGTGCGCGATGGCCAGGCCCGAACACGGGTCCTTGACCGGCACCATCGCGACCGTCTGATTGGTATCGGGGTCCATGCGGACCACGAGGTTCTGTCGGCGGTTGTTGGTCCAGACCTGACTCTCGCCCGCGGCGAGCCAGTCTGGACCGCCGGGCATCGCGTATTCCGCATCCGGCACGACCATCGAAAACGGATGCTGCACAGCCGGGACGCCAGGCTTCGGCGTCGGCGCGGCCGCAGGTGGAGCCGCAGGAGGCGCCTGCTGGCCGGCCAGGGACACCACGCCGGCCAGGCAGAACGCGAGAGGGAGTAGATGCTTCATCGTCATGCCCCTAGGCGAGGATGCCGTGAATGACTTCGCCCGCCACGTCCGTCAGACGGAAGTCGCGGCCCGAGTAGTGATAGGTCAGCTTCGTGTGGTCGATGCCGAGGAGGTGCAGCATCGTGGCGTGCAGGTCGTGCACGTGCACCTTGTTCTCGACCGCCTTGAAGCCGAAGTCGTCGGTGGCACCGTAGGTGGTGCCGCCCTTGATGCCGGCGCCCGCCAGCCAGATCGAGAAGCCGAGCGTGTTGTGGTCGCGGCCGTTCACCAGACCGCCGGCGTTGTCGTTCGAGGTTTGAATCGCCGGCGTGCGGCCGAACTCGGTGCCGCAGACGACCAGCGTGTCTTCGAAGAGACCGCGCTGCTTGAGGTCCTTGATCAGCGCCGCGTAGGCCTGGTCCGAATCTTTCGCCAGCTTGCGGTAGGTCATGATGTCGTTGTGCGCGTCCCACGGGTCGCCCTTGCCGTAGTAGGTCTGCACCATGCGCACACCCTTCTCGACCAGCCGCGCCGCCATCAGACAGCCGAGCGCGGTGCTGCCGCTGCCATACATGTCGAGCGTCGCCTTGCTTTCCTTGCTGACGTCGAACACGTCGGGCGCCTCGGTCTGCATCCGGAAGGCGGTTTCCATCGCCTTGATAGAGGCATCGAGGTCCGAGTCCTGCGCCTTCATGTTCTTGATGTTCATCTCGTTGAGATGACGCAGGAAGTCGATGTCACGAATCTGCGACTCGTGATCGTTCACGTTGATGACGTTGGGGATGGCCTTCTCCGCCTTGAAACGCTCATCGTCCTGATACTGGTTGTGGACGACCACGCCCTGGTGCATGGCCGGCAGAAACGACGAACTCCACAGCGGGCTGCCGATGGTGAGTGGTTCGGTCGGCGTCAGCACCATGTAGCCGGGCAGGTTCTTGTTCTCGGTGCCGAGGCCATAGGTGATCCACGAACCCATCGACGGCCGACCGACAAGCTGTGCGCCGGTATTCATCAGCGTGATGGCCGGCTCGTGATTGGGAATCTCTGACCACATCGACCGAATGACGCAGATGTCGTCGACGACCGTGCTCAGGTGCGGCCACAGATCGCTCAGCTCGGTGCCGCTCTGTCCGTGCTTCTCGAACTTGAACGGCGACTTCATCAGGTTGCCGGTCTTGCGCTGCGTCAGGATCTGACCGCCAGGAAGCGGCTGCCCGTGGAACTTGTCGAGCATCGGCTTCGGGTCGAAGGTGTCGACGTGTGACACGCCGCCGTTCATGAACAGGAAGATGACCCGCTTGGCCTTCGGCTTGAAGTCGAGGTTCTTGATGACGCCGTTCAGTTGCGTGTTCACCGGCTTGGTCGGCGTCTTCGCCGCCGCCTGCAGCAGCGACTCGTTCAACAGGTTGGACAGCGCGACCAGCCCGAATCCTCCGCCCAGGCGCGACAGGGCGTGACGACGGGTGATTGGCTTAAACGTGTGGTTGCATGACATGGGTTTCGGCTCCGTGTGCGAACGCAGTCCTAGTTGATGAAAATGAACTCATTCGAACTGAGCAGCGCCCAGCAGAATGATCGGAGCAACGAATCAGGCTTCTTCGGCGTCGCGTCCTCGCCCGCTCCCTCACCGCTCGGCTTCTCGGCCGGCAGCGTCTTCAATGGCGGCATGTGGAGGAACACGACCGACGCCTTCAGTTCTTCCGGCGTCGGATCGCGCTGCAGCACCGACTGGAACACCCTGGTCACCTGCGCCGGTTCGTCGAGCAGCTTCACCTGGTCGGCAATCTTCTGCGCCAGGCCCTCGACAAAGGCGTTGTTGAGGAAGAACAGCCGCTGCTGCGGCACGTTCGTCGCGTAGCGCTTCTCGGTAGAGATGGTCGCGGTTGGCACGTCGAAGGTGGCCTGGAAGTCGGCCGGATACATGCGACTGACCTTGGCGTAGACCGCACGGCGCGTCATCTTCTCGTTCTGCTCTTCCGACGGTCCGCCCAGGCTCTTCATGTTCAATGAGCCAGCGGCGAGCAGCAGGTTGTCCCATACGCCCTCAGCGTCGAGACGCTGACGGTTGGCGCGCCAGAAGTAGCGGTTGTCGGCGTCCTTGCTCATGTTGGCCGGCACGATATCCGTGCTCAGCTGGTAGGTGCGGGAGGTCACCACCATCCTGGCGAACTTCTTCCAGGAGCCGCCATCAGCCTGGAACTGCGTCGCCAGGTACTCGAGCAGTTCCGGATTGGTCGGTCGGTCGCCGGCCATGCCGAGATTGCTCGGCGTGTCGACGATGCCGCGGCCGGTGTGCCAACGCCACATGCGATTGACGATGGTTCTCGTGGCCACTGGATGCTTGGCGATCTCCTCGGCAAGTTCGAGGCGGCCGCTGCCCTTGGTGAACAGCTTTTGTTCACCACCGTTCAGCAGCGATGGCAGCGCTCGCGGCGCATCCACACCGAAGGCGTACGGATTGCCACGGACGAACACTTTCAGATCGGCCGGCTCCTTGAGGTCCTCGATGCCGTACACCGACGGCGGACGCGGCGGCATCGACTTCTTGAACGCGTCGATGTCGGCACGGACGCGGTCGACGTGCAGCTTGAGGTCGGCCGTGAGGCGACGCTCGAGGGCTCCTTCCGTCAACTTCAGCAGTCCTGGCTTGCGGCGTTGCTGGTCGGGGTCGACATCAGCCGTCGCTTCCGGCACGTCGGCCTCGAAGATGTCGCGCCACAACTGGTTGTCTTCGCGCTCGAGGCTCTTCAGATCGATCTGATAGGCGTTGAGCTGACGTTTCTTGCCGTTCGGCAGCGGGTCGTGGAAGTCGTCCGGGCTCTTGAACTGCGCCAGGACGACGTCATTTTCCTTCTGCAGCTTCAGCTGCTTCTCGTTGACCTCGGCCACCTTCTCGTAGAACTGTTTGGCCAACGCCTTGGCGTCTTCCTCTTTCCCCTTCTTGGCGATCAGTTCCTGCCACGCTTTCAGCGCCGAGTAGTTGTCGGGCTTCTTCTTGAGGAACCGTACCCAGCGGGCGAGCAGCTCGGGATCGAGCTTGGTGTCGTCAGCGACGCTCTCGACGGTCGCCTTCTTGGCGGTCTCGACCTTGTAGGCGGCCATCATGTAGGCCTCGGTCTGCGCGAACAGCATCTGCGCGTAGAGGTCGGACGCGTTGTCGAGGAACTTGTCGAGATCCTTGTTCTTCTTCTCGAGGATCTTGTTCTGCTTGTCGTAGGCGTCGTAGACCGCCTTCGGCACCCGGGCGTAGTCTTTGAAGCGCGAGCTCGCGAAGACGCTCGCCATCGAGTAGTAGTCCCTGGTGTAGATGGCGTCGAACTTGTGGTCGTGGCAGCGCGCGCAGCCGACGGTGAGCCCCATGAACGCCTTGCTCGTCACGTCGACCTTGTCGTGCCACTCATCAGCGCGTTCGACGGCGGCCGGGCTGGCATTGAAGACCCAGATGCCGTTCCCGTTCATACCGAGTGCGGCGATGTTCTTGTCGCGAGCTTTGTCGTCCATCAGATCCGCGGCCAGTTGCGTCTTGACGAACATGTCGTAGCTGATGTCTTCGTTGAGCGCGTTGATCAGCCAGTCGCGATAGAGATACGCGAACGGATACTTCTCAGTACGGTCCGGACGTCCGCCGACGTTGTAGTCCTCTTCGCCGTAGCGCACCGTGTCCATCCAGTGGCGCGCCCACTTTTCGCCGTACTGCGGCGAGGCGAGCAGGCGATCGACGACCTTCTCGTAGGCATCCGGCGACGTGTCGGCTTCAAACGCCTTCACCTGCTCGTGGCTCGGCATCAGGCCAATCAGGTCGTAGCTGACGCGGCGCAGCAGCGTGCGCCGGTCGGCGAGCGATGCCGGCTTCAAGCCTTCCTTTTCGAGCTTCGCCAGCACGAAGCGATCGACGTCGTTCAGCGGCCAGGCCTTGTCTTTGACCTCGGGCACCAGCGGCTTCTTCAGCGGCTGCACCGACCACAGCTGCTTCTGCTCCATCGTGTATTCCTTGACGACGATGTTCTCGGCCGGCCAGAACGCGCCGTCCTTGATCCACGACGTGAAGTTGACGATGTCGGTCTCGGGGAGGCGCGTGCCGCCCTTCGGCATGCGCAATGAGCCACTGTGGCGAATCGCCGTCAGCAACACGCTCCTTTCCGGCTCGCCCGGTACGACGGCCGGACCGGAATTGCCGCCCTTCAGAATGGCTTCGCGTGAGTCGAGCCGCAGCCCGCCAAGCTTTGAGCTGGTGTGGCATGAAAAGCACTGTTGCGCCATGACCGGACGAATCTTCGATTCGAAGAATTCGGTAAGGACCGCTTCGGGCTTGCCGCCCTCCGTTTCGACCGCCGGCCAAATCGCGCCGTCGGTGATCCACTTCTCGAGGTCCGCGATCTGGCTGTCTGGCAGCTTGCCGCCAATCGGCATCTTCAGGGTGCCGGTGTGCTTCACCGCCGCCATCAGCAGGCTCTTGCCAGGGTCGCCGGCGACGATCGCCGGACCCGACTTGCCGCCCTTGAGAACCGCCTCGCGAGAATCGAGGCGGAGGCCGCCGCGTGCGGCCTCCGCATGACAGGTGAGGCAGTTGGTAACGAGAATCGGCTTGACGTTCTTCTCGTAGAACTGCGGGTCCGGCGCCGCCTGCGCGCCGAGGGTGGACATCGACGACCAGGCGGCTCCCAGAGGGAGCAGCCCGGCCAGCACAAATGCAGCTTTCTTCATCCTTGAACTCCTCACCACCGCGCTAGAACTCGTAGCGCAGGGCGAACTGCATGACGCGGGCTGGCGCTGCCGCCGTGAACTGGCCGAAGCTGGCCGGTGAGTTGGCGTCGAGCGAAAGATTCGTGAAGTTGACGTTGTTGAAGGCGTTGAACGCTTCGGCCCGGAACTGCAGACGCTGCGTGCCCCACAGGCGAATCGACTTGGTGATGGCCAGGTCGGTGTTCTGGAAGTCGTCGAGCCGGACCGCAGCACGCGTGCCGACTTCGCCCGGATACATCGGCCGCCAGTTCGCCGCCTCGGTCGTCGACTCGAAGATCGCCGGGTTGCCGTTCTGGTTGGTGGTGACGCCGGCGTCGTAGTCGGCGACCGGATAGGCCACGGCGGACACCGAGAAGTGCGTCGGCCAGATGCCACCGTAGGCGACAGAGGTCGGCAGTCCCGAGTTGTAGCGGAAGATGCCCGAGAGCTGCCAGCCGCCGACGAGTGCCTCGACCAGGTCGCTGGCGTTGGTCATGAACGCCTTGCCGCGACCGAACGGCAGTTCGTAGAGGGCGTTGACGTTCAGGTTGTGGCGGATGTCGAAGTCGGAGTCGCCGTAGAACGCGTCGTAGTCGTACGGGTTCAGCATGATCCCGCCGTGCGTGCCGGCGCCAGCTTCCGCGGCACCGCCGTTGTCCTGCGAGTGCGACAGGGTGTAGTTGACGTCGAAGGAGTAGCCCTTGCTGAACACCTTGCGCAGCGAGAACGTGCCGCCGTTGAAGTTGCCGTAGCCGGCGTTGGTCCACATCGACATCGCGCTGCTCTGCGACGGGTAGAGCGTGTTGCACCCGGTCTTGATGATGCAGTTCGGGAACGCCGCCGACTTGACGCGGTCGATGGCGTGCGTCGCATCAGCATCGCTGCCGCCGTACTGACCCCAGATCAGGTTGTAGTAGTTCGCCGTCGCACTCCCGGGAAAGTAGAGGTTGGTGAGCCCCGGCATCATGCTCTCGATGAACGGAATCGGTGCCACCAGGCCCGGGTTGGTGCGGATGGCGGTCGGGTCGACGCCGGCATCGCGATACTGACGAATCTGCGTCGCCATGTCCTTCCAGCTCTGGCCGCTGGTCGGGTCGGTCCACAGCACGGCCCAGCCACCGACGTCGACCTGCATCAGCAGGTCGCGGCTCCAGCGACCGATGTAGCCCGCCTCGAGCGTCAGTCCCTTGCCGAGGGGCCTGGCAATCGAGAAGTTGGCGTTGTAGGAGTAGGGCGCGTGCAGGCTGCTGTCGATACCCATATAGCCGCCGCCGATGAAGTCCACCAGTGGCGCCGTGAACGGGAACGTGTGCGCAGGCGCGCCCGGAATCGTCGGGAAGTCGCCCTGATAGCGAGCGCCAGTCGTGAAGTTCGGTGTTGCGGCGCGCACGATCTCTGACAGACCGAACGAGGCTTCGGTGTCGAACCGCGTGACCAGGTTGCTGCCGAAGCGGTCGTAAGTCATACCGGCACCGCCGCGAATCACGCCACCCTCGCCGGTGATCTTCTGCAGGAAGCCCCCCTCCGGCGTATAGGCGAAGCCGCCGCGCGGTGCGAAGTTGTTGTTGTCGCGGTTGAACCAGCTCGCCTTGCCGTTGGCCGGACCGTTGAAGTCGTAGGTCATCAGGTTGTGCGGCATCTGGTGACTCGGCACCCCCTGCTGCGACAGCGCCAGGCGTTCGGCGAAGAAGTCCTGCAGCGGAAAGGTCGGGCCCACCTGCATGCCGTTCTGCTCGTAGGGCGCGCCCAGATTCATGTAGCGCACGCCATAGCTGAGCGTCAGGTTCGGCGTGGCCCGCCAGTTGTCGCCGAGATACAGCTCCCACTCGTTGCTGGCAAAGTTACGGACAGTCGGCGTTCCCACCGGAATCGCCTGCCCGCTCTGGTCGTAGGTGTAGGTCATCGACTGTGCGGTCAGCACGCCGAACAGGTTGCCGAACGCGCGGCCCACCGTGGCGGCGTCGGTCAGGCGGATATTAGGGTTGCCAGTCAGATTGGCGAGATAGGTCTGTGTCGAGTTGACAATGTCTGAACCAAGACCGAGCAGGTTGCCGCGGCCGAAGCCGAAGCTCTCGAAGGCGTTGGCGTAGATGGTGCGCTCGTTGCGAATCAGTCGCGCGTTCACGCCGGCGGTCACCGAGTGCGTGCCCTTGGTCCAGGTCAGGTCGTCGATGAAGTTGTAGGTCGGCGCGACGCGATTGGACGGGCGGACGTAGTTCGTCCCGACATCGATGCTGTCGAGCGTGAACGAGGTATCGAGCGACCCGGTCTGCTGCAGGGCAATCCGCGTCAGGCCGAAATTCGCGGAGTTGACCAGGTTCGGCGACAGGATCCCGGTATAGGCCGCCGAGATCCCGTAGCTGCCGTTCAACTGCTTGGCAGCGGCGTCCTGCCCCGGATACTGCGCCAGCGTTTCATCGCGCGAGGCGTCGGCAATCGACGTGCGGACCGAGAGGTTGTGCGCGCTGGCGCTGTCCAGTTTCAGGTCGACCTTAGCGACATACGCGCGGTTGTCGAGCGTGAGCGGCGCGTTGAAACGATAGCCGGCGAAGTTCAGGCCGCCATCGAGACCCGCCGAATTGTCGTTGCCGGCAGGCAATCCCTGCAGCAATGAAAGGATGGCCGGGCTGCTGCCAAGGCCGAGCGGGTCGATGGCCCTGAGGGCATCTGGTCCGAGGGCGTAGGTGCGGCCGTCGTTCGCGCGCGCCATGATCGTGCCGGCGCGCAGCGTCGCCGAGGGGACGCGGCGCAACTGGTTCGACGCACTGTTGTCGGTGCGGCGTTCGAAGTTGCCGAAGAAAAACATCCGATTCTGCTTGACCGGTCCGCCGAGCGAGACGCCGTACTGGTTGCGCGCCAACTGTTCTTTGGCAATGCCCGACCGGTTGCTGAACCAGTTGTTCGACGAGAACTTGGTGTCGCGGTTGTACTCGTAGCCGGACCCGTGGAACGCGTTGGTACCGCTCTTGGTGACCAGCGTCACCTGTCCACCCGAGCTGCGTCCCTGGTCCGAGTTCTGACCGGCGACGGTCACGCGGAACTCCTGGACCGAATCGAGCGGTACCGGCAGTGCCGCGTTGAATCCGCTCTCGCGGAACTGGTTGTTGCTGGCAAAGTTGTAGCCGGCGCCCGGACCGTTGGTGGTGATACCCGCGGTCTGGTTGTCGTTGACGTCAACGCCGTCAAGCGTCACGTTGTTCTGGTCGCGGCGAGCACCGACAACTTCACCGGTCGGCGTGACACCAGGCTGCAGGCTGAGCAACTCGACGACGTTGCGAGTGATGAGCGGCAGGTTCCTGACCTGCTGCTCACCGAAGGCATTGCCCACGGAGGCATCGACCGTGTTGATCAGCGTCGCCTCCGCCGTCACGGTGACGGCCTCGGTGAGATTGGCCAGTCCCAGCTTGATATCGAGCGACGCAGGCGTATTCACCTGCAGCGTCACTTTGTTGGTGACGGTGGCAAAGCCCTCGAGCGCCGAGACGACGTCGTAAGTCCCGGGGGGCACCTGCAGAAACTGATAGTTACCGGTCTCATCCGTGACTACGGAGCGGTTGAAGCCGCTCTGCGCGTTCACGAGCTCGATGGTCACGCCGGGAAGGACGCCGCCTTGTGCATCGACGGCTTTTCCACGGAGTGACGACAAGGCCTGGCCAAAGGCCGACGTGGCAAGACACAGAACGAAAGTTGCGAGCCACAGGATGCGACAACGAGACATGGATCCTCTCCTGACCGTGCGCGCCTGGCGCACACGACGAACGACGGGGATTGCGGTGATACACACGCATAGAGCAACTCCCATGCCTCGACGGCTCGGCGCGACCGCGATCGCGAAAACCGCCGTAAATACTGGTGATTTCAGCAGTCGCTCATACGAGGACCCACGAAGCACGGCGTATAAAACAACGGTGCTGTCGATTTTCTGGAATTTCGGCCTACTAACTTGTGTGAGTGGCGCTGCGGCTAGCGATCGCGGCGCTCGAGTCGTTGCACAGAGCGCGGCGGCCGTCGCAGTGAGGCTGCCGATACACGACAGAAGTGACTGAAAAATGCGTCAATCAACAGACCTGTCGATCGAGAATTCGACGCAGCGACAAGACTGTTCGAAAATCGCGCCTTCCTGCGGTCAGGACCGCACTACGTTTTCGTAGTGACGTCATGTGATTCCTACATTTCGCCACCGTCCACGCGTTCTCCTTCAGTCACAACTCCGTCGCTTTCGCGCACTCGACCTTCAGCCTCGGCGCTTCTAGGCATTTCAACGACGCACATGTTTGTATTTGAATAAGGAAAGCGAAAAGGTACGGCAACACGGATGTCGCCTGCGTGCGCGCAGTCTCCGAGCGCGCAGCACGACCGATGAGGACACGAACGACGTCGAGGAGTGAGAGACGGGGACTGACGACGAGAGGCGGAAGGCGCTAGAAGCGAAACAGGCGGTTCATCTTGAAGATCAGTGCGCGGTTGTTCAACACCGGCAGACCACTCAGCGCGGTGTTGCGCTCGTCGTTGTAGACAATGAACAGTTCGCTGCCGGGCTGGTACTCCCAGCGCAGCCGCGCATTCGTCGCCATCGTCCGTGTGCCCGAGTTGAACTGCAGCAGCACACTCGCAAACATCAGCGGGGTCATCGAGTACGTCAAGCGGGCGCCGGCGAGGTGCGTGGTGAAACGACCCTCGATGAGCGACACCCGATTGAACGAATAGGTCGGCTCCGCCGACACCTGCCGCGTCAGCGGCGCCCGGCCGCGGGCGATGGTCAGCGACGTCTTGTCGCCGTTGTAGAACGACCCGTGCTCCACCGTGAGGTTGGCAGACACCGGACGCTGCTGCCCCATGTTGTAGTTCACCTTCCAGGTGTCGAACTGATACACACCAACTGGCAGCGTGATGCCGCGGCTGATCTGGAACGGCAACGGCAGGCGCTCGAAACTGCGCGTGTAGTTGAGGCTCACGCGATCGGCGTTCTGGAACTCGAGAGCCGTCTCACCGACGCGTCGCTCGGTATCGAGTCGGCCCGCGCCGTTGCGAATGGCCTCGAACGCGGTCAGATATACGAACTTGCGGATCCGGCCACGCTGTTTCGGCCGCGGGCTGAAACGCAGTTGACCAAAATCGCGGACCATGTCGGCGCGGCGCACGAAGCCCACGTGCGGATCGAACTGGTTGCCGATCGCCAGGTGCTCGGCCTCGACACCATAGCGGTCGCCAAGGTAGACAAGCTGACCGCGGTAGCTGGTGTTACGACCGTCTCCCTGGACAGCGCGAAGGTCGCCACGGGTCTGGGCCCAATAGGTGTTGACCTGCAGATTCTGAAAGAACGCGAAGGTGCCATCGACGCCGTAGGCCACGTTGGCCTCGCGCCCTGCCAGCACCGATGAGCGGTTGGTGGCCACCACCCCGATGCTGCTCCGGCGGAGGAAGTCGCGCCTGATCCTGGCGACGGCGTAGTTTGCCGCAGGCGCACCGTTCAACGGGTCGACGTCGGTCTGAATGTTCAGCAGCCCAATGGTGTAGCGGCCGGCGCGGCCGGTCAGGCGACCGCCGCCGCGAATCGGCACTTGACGCCCATCGTTCAGCCCAATCTGCCGGCTGTAGAACAGGATCGGCGCATCGGAGGTGCCCGAGTTCAAGCTGCCGACCGCCACACCGCCGAATGAGAAAATGCCGGCATTCTCCAGGAAGAACTCGCGCTTCTCAGGGAAGAACAGGCTGAACCTGGTGAGGTTGACCTGCTGCTGGTCGGCTTCCACTTGCGCGAAATCGGTGTTGTAGGTGAAGTCGGCTGTCAGATTCCGGGTGACGCTGTACTTCGCGTCAATGCCGAAGGCGGTGGAGCCATCGTTGACGCGCTGCGGTGTCGCCACCATGTCGGTGATCATGTTGGTGGTGACGTAGGGCTTGACGTCGAGATTGCGGCCGCTCTGTGGCGCCTCAATGCCAAGCAGCGTTGCCGCGAAGATCGGCTGCTCTACCCCCTGCTGCCCCTGCGCTGGCGGCACGCGACTCACCGTCGAGATCTCGTTGCGCGAACGCTTGACGCGCATGGCGTTGAAGCCCCACACCTGCTCCCGGCTCGGTCCGTAGCGCAACGACTTGAACGGCAGCGACGCTTCCACCGTCCAGCCGCCGTCGAAGCGGCCACTGCGGACGTTCCACACCGGGTTCCAGTCGGGATTGAACTGCCGATCGTTGATCACCTGACCATCGGAGCGGCCGCCGAGCGGGTTGATCGTGAACGACAGCGAACTGCGCCGATCGTTGAACGTATCGAACACGAACACGACGATGTCGTTGCCGGACCAGATCGCACCGTTGTCGCGACGCATCTCGGTCGCGACCAGGCGATCCATCTGACTGTCCCAGGCGCGAAACGACACGTAGACGCGGTCGGCGTCGAACGCCACCCAGACGTCGGTCGGCTCGGTGGCGGCGCGGCCCGCTTCGGGCTCAACCTGAATGAACTGCGATACCGGTCGCGTGTCGCGATACAGCGCCTCGTCGAGCACGCCGTCGATCTTCAGCGCCGTCTCGAGCCGCACCGCACGGATGGTGACCTTGCCATCGGCATCGCGCGACGCCGCGTCACGCTGGACGACGACCTCGGGCTGCGCCAGCGCAGGTGAGGCGAGTGCGAGAACGAGGGCCAAGACCGCGACAAGATGAACACCCACTGCGCGGCGAGTATTTCAGCTTGTGCGGCGTCGCGGTAGACGCAGAACTGTCGGTCACCGACAAAGCTGTCCACCGCGATCGACACAGTTGTCGATATCACTCCGCCGACGACGCGCCGTGGCAAGGGCCTGCAGTGCAGCCACAGCCGCACAGGGCCGATATTCCCCATAGGAAACGACCGTTCCACACCAGCCCGCCGCGCTCGTTCGACACCCGTACCGTCGTCCTGCTCATGGTGATCGCCTGCTCCCTGACGGGGGTTGGACACAGCGTCGGCGAGTGCGCGACCATATCAGCCATCTCGCGCACCGACGACGAGGGATCGTCGGCGATGCGCAGCACTTGGACGGCGACGTCCGGCAGCATCGTGAGCTGCGGCACCCTGGTGAGCGCGGTCGATACGACCTGTGCACGATCGCTCATGCGCGTACTCCGCGGATCACGGCTTCGCGGCTGGCGCGCTCAACACGACGCTCAACAGCGCGTCGTGGACCTTGATGATGCCGTCGTAGTCAATGAAACCGAGCCGCCTGAACTTGTTCATGAAGAAGTTCACGCGCGATCTCGTCGTCCCCACCATCTCGGCGAGGACTTCCTGCGAAATCTTCGGAAGCACCCGCTGCGGGCCGTTCGGCTTGCCGTAACGCGCCAGAAGAAGCAGTGTGCGCGCCAGCCGCTTCTCGCTGGCGTTGAACAGCTGGTCGATGAGGTCTTCCTCGAGGCGGGCATTGCGCGCAAGCATGTGCGCGATGAACCGATCGGAAAACGTGTGCTGCTCGTGAAGCAGACGGATCATCTGGCGTTTGGGCACGGCCAGCAGCCTGGTTGCCGTCAGCGCGGTCGCGGTCGCCAGACGCAGGGGCTGGCCAGCCAGAGCCCCCTCGCCGAAAAAATCGCCGGCATCGAGCACGCCGACCACGACTTCCTTGCCGGTGTGAGACACGACCGAGAGCTTGACGCGACCGCTCTGAATGTAGAGGACTGTGTCGCAGGGGCCGCCCTGACCGAAGATCTGCACGCCCGCCCGATAGGCGGTGCCCCGCCGTCGGGTCCCAGGTGGGTTGAGGAAGTCTTCGGCATTGAAGCGCCGGCTGGTCTTCGCGGCCATGAACTGGAGACATTATCCAGCAGATGGGTGTCCGACCGTTCCGATGCGTGCGGCCCGTTTCGGCTCGTTCCCGGCCAGCGCGCCACGATGTGGCAGGCGCACGCGCCTGCGTTCAGAGCCGGTCGTTTCGCCAGTACAGCGACGCGACTGGGCTCAGGGACGGGCCATGCGTCCGTGCAGGCATGCGGACGACCACCACGTCAGGCGACGGCGTCGACGCCGTAATGGTGACCTGAGGCGGCAGGAATCCCTGAGGGAGCCAGCCGCGAATCGTCGGCCGACGCGTGCTGGGTTCCCGCGCAATCAGCGCCTGTAGCAGCGCCCCCACCCTGGCCCCCGACGGATCACGATCGCCGCACTCCTCAATGGTCCAGACATTGTCGGTCACCCCGATCACGACGTACGCAGCGGCGGTAATCCCTTCTTCGGCGATGAAGAACTGTAGTTGGCGGGCGTGGATCGGTCCAAGACCCGCGAGCAGGCGCTGTCTGGCAATGACGTAGCGAATGAATTCGACGTTGCGGTCGAGCCGAAACCGGAACGGCTCGCCCCTGATCTGTCCCATCGCGGCAATGGCGGCGAGGTCGCGCTCTTCTCCGACGCGCACCGTCGTCATCGGTGCGCCGTAACGGGTCGATTCGGTGACCTGCAAGGTGAGATCGTGATCGGCAATCACGCCGTCGTTGGGAATGATGGCCGCCATGTCCGCGGAAATGAACAGCAGCACGATCGCCACGTCGCGCTGCCATGCGTGGTTGACCGTGGCGTCAATCAGGGCGAGTGCTGCCGCCGAATCGGCGCCATTGATGGCGCCGAGGGCGCAGACCGCGGTTTGCCGCCCGTCGAAGATTCCACGGAGGTCGTAGTGTTCAGCGCTGGCCCGCACGACGCCGTCTTCAACCATGGCCAGGGTACGCTGCTGCCTGAGGCCCCACGGCATCCGCATCTGTGCCTTGTGCCACCGGGCGTACGCCGCGTGGCTCAGGCCCTCAGGGCGGTGCTGCCACCGCGCCGTCATCACCGATTCGAGTACGGCGCCGTCGGCGACCAGCACGCTCGCCTGTTGCGGCACGGCTCGGACCAATTTATCGGTGCCTCGCGGTCCGTCGGCGACGCGTCAACAGCGAACGCATCACCACACTCAGACGCGCTCGGTCCCGCGCATCACTTCTCCGACCGTCGCTGGCTGCACGGCAGGCCAGAGCATGAACAGCATCGCCGGTGGCACGAGGCTCAGCCCGATGAGCAAGGCGGCAGTGCCGACGCCGATCGTCGTCCCGAACGTCGCCCAGATGACCACGGCCAGGGCAAGTGCCGAGAACCATAGCTGTGCCACTCTCGTGCGCGTGATGTGTTCCGTCATCTCGTGGGGCATGTGTCTTCCATTCCAAGGTTCACGCGGGGGGCGGTGACCGAGTCACGGCGACGCCGCGGCCGCAGACCACCTGGTCACAGAGTAGCGGCACGGCGCAGGAGGCACTGTGCTGTTCAGCACAGTGCCGGACCACCGCCGGAGCCATGATCGTGGTGTTCGGATCGCCGTGGTCCGATTCAGGACTTCTATGTTCAAAGCCGACTCGCTTAATGTCGCTCAAGACCTGCCCACCTGCTGTCCTGCCTGCCAGTCCACCGCCATCGCCACGGCGGCAAAGAAGCCGGACAACAGCAGCTACTGGCGGTGCACATCGTGTGGTGAACTCTGGAACGCGTCGCGCTCGCGTGTCGGACGCTATCGTGAACAGCAGGCGTGGCGATGATCCCGGTCGACGTGGTACGCCGGTTGCGCGAACTCATCACCGCGATCGATCGCCGTGTGCCCCAACGTCACCGGTCGGGTGAATCGGTGATTGCCGACGACGCGGCGCGGCTCAGAGCCAAAGCCGTGCAGCAGATCGAAGATCTGGGACGCCGTCAGCAGGGCTGAGCAGGCGCGCGCCTCATCAAGGAGTTGCGGCCGAGAGCGACGTCAGCCAGAGCGCGAGCCACGTCGCGAGCAACATCACTCCCACGAACACTGACACGCGGACCAGCGGCGAACGCTCAGCGGCGGACGCCTCCGCGGCCTGACTGGTGGCGGCGATCCGCATGGCGGGCGCCAGGACCGAGACGGCACCTGTCTGTGACGCCGGCACGAGCGTCATCACTCGCCGGCGTTCCCACGCGCCAGGAATCATCAGCGAACGTGAAGCGGCAGGTCGCTCGGCGGGGGCGGACGTCTCCATCGTCATGTTGACAGCGTAGGGCGAGCGTGGCGCAGCCGCTGTGCTGTTCGATACATCCGCGACGTCAACAACCGATGTGGCGGCAACGAATCGGCCATCCCACCGCCAGTCAGACATCGCTGTGTTCAATTGCACAGTGAGCGGCTCGGTGTCGGGCGCATGCTGTAGACATGAACACTTGGCGACACGGCTCTCCCTCGCGGTCGCCGCTGTGCCGTGGCCACGGCACAGGTTCAGACGGTGACGTCATCACGCCAGCGAGGCGCCGTCAGTCGAAATGGCGAGACAAAGACGCTGGCTGACGAGGATTGCGTCAGCGCCGGCCAAGCCCGCGACACCAACACACGCGCGTTTACCACCTGAACCTGACGCGCGACACAGAATGCGAGTGCAGCATGAAGCGACAACAGACCGCCGACTATCGCGACGGATCCGACGAGGCCTCCCCCGTGCCTGGACGCCCCGCCAGCGAGACCGGCCCACGCGGGGCTGAGTCTCCGCTGTGGTTTCGAGATGACGCGCTCAGTGCCATACCAGCGCCTGTGGCCGCAGCTGTGCACGACGAGCCTCGCTCGGACCAGTGAGGTGAAGATGATCGCGATTAACGGAGTGCGCAGTCCGTCGCGCTAGTCGTGCAGGACGACGGTGAGCAGCGAACTGTTGACCTTGAGCCCGTCGCGATAGTCGATGAACCCCAGCCGCTGGAACTTCTTCATGAAGAAGTTCACGCGCGATCGGGTCGTGCCGACCATCTCAGCCAACGTCTCTTGAGACAAGCGCGGGATGGTTCTTGTCGATTGATCGGACTTGCCGTAGCGCGCGAGGAGCAGCAGCGTTCTCGCCAACCGCTTCTCGCTCGAGTTGAACAGTTGATCGATGAGGTCTTCCTCGATCCGGATGTTGCGGGCGAGCATGTGCGTGATGAAGCGGTCGGCGAAGGCGCGTTCGCCGTGCAGCAGGCGCACCATCCTGGGCTTGGCCACTTGCAACACCTGACTTGGCGAGACGGCCGTCGCGTTGCCCATGCGCAGGGGCTGACCGGCCAGACACCCTTCGCCAAAGAAGTCTCCGGCGTCGAGGATCGCGACGACGGCTTCGCGCCCGGCCTTCGACACCACCGAAAGCTTGACGCTGCCACTCTGCAGATAGAACACGCGATCGCAGGCGTCGCCCTGCGCGAAGATCACGTCGCCTGTCTGGTACTCGACGATCGTCCTGGCTTTCCCGGTCGACGAGAGAGAGAACGCGGCGTCAAAGAGCGCCCGCTTCTTCGACACGAGAGCGCGCTTGCTCTTTGTGGACGTCGGCAGGCTAAGCGCCATGGACCGCCTCCGGTGCGAACGGCAGCTCGACGACGAACACACATCCCTCGCCGGGCAGATTGCGTATGCGGATATCTCCGCCACCGGTACGCACCGCCTTTCGAGCGATGGAGAGCCCGAGTCCCAACCCCGTGCGGTCGTGTCCCCGGCGGTCGCCGAACGGTTTGAACAGATCGCGGTCAGCGGGCGAAATGCCGCCACACTGATCCTCGACTTCGATCGCCACGTGCGACGCGTCGCGCCGCGCGCGCATCACCACGGTACCGCCCGGGCGCGTGTACTTGAACGCATTGGTCAGCAGATTGTTCACCGCCGACTCGAGAAGCTGAGAATCGGCGTTGACGAACAGCTCCACCGGCGGCATCTCGCACGAAAAACGCAGTCCGCGGTGGGCGGCATCCAGGTGCCCCGCCTCGGAAAGATGGCGCAGCAGCGGCGACAGCGAGATCCGCCTCATCTGATGATGACTCGCCTCCATCCGGACGTCGGCCAGAGTGCTCTCGACGAGCTGCCTGAGGCTGACGAGACTGCGGCCGAGGATCGCTCCGGTACTGCCGTTGATGGCGACGTCGCCTCGCTTGAGCATCTGGTATGCCAGCAGCGACGTATTGAGCAGGTTACGGACCTCGTGCATCAGTCCGCCCAGGCGTTCAACTTCTTCGTTGGACCGCGTTTCGGCGGTCTGCCGCGCGTGCTCGGTCACCGCTTCGGCAATGGCCTCGTCGAGGCACCGATTGAGCACCTGGAATTCCTCGGCAGAGATCGGGATCCCATCTTCAACCGCCAGCGACGTTACCACCTGGCAGATATCGCCGTAGGCATGCACGACCTGCGACACGGTGAATCCGAGGGCCAGCAAATCGCTGCCATGCAGGGTGGCGGTCTGTCCGAGCGAGACGGGTGACGCCGCCGGTGGGGCCGTCATACGCCTGAGAATGTCTTCGACATGGGCCAGAAACAGCGGGAAGCCGTGATCGAGCGGCTCGGGCAACGCCAGCGGCCAGTCGAGATCGACAAGCAAGTGACGAGTGAGGGCGAA
>CADEEX010000023.1 GCA_902826465.1 uncultured Acidobacteriota bacterium | reverse complement strand
CAATGCCGAGACCGGCACGACGGTCACCAGCTACGAAACGCCGCCGGTCAACTCGGCGTTGTCGGAGCAGACGGCGTTTCGCCTGGTGACCGCGGCGGCCGAGGGCATTCAGACCCACTTCAAAGAGCAGGGCGGTGGCCGTTCGTTCTCGGCGCGACCAGCCGGCAGCCGGTTCCGTGAGCCTGAGGCGGCGCGCCGTTTCGCTGATGGTCTCGATGCGTATGAACAGCTTGAGTATCGCCGTGCCAGCGACGAGTTTGCCGCCGCCGCCGCGCTCGACTCGCAGCATGCACTGACGCACGCCTGGTCGAGCCGCGTGTCGTGGTTGCTCGGCGCCAAGACCGATGCGATCGCGGCCGCGCAACGCGCCAAAGCGCTGGTGTCGAGCGAGACGTCCTCGCGCGACACGGCGTTCATTCACGCGGTTCTCGTCGAAACTCAGGGCGACATGGCACTCGCGGAGCGCGCCTATCAGGCGCTCACACTCGACGACGACGATCCGTGGACGCGTCTGGAGCTGGCTGACTTTCTGAAGCGCCGGCAGGACCGCAACCAGGCCGCCATCGAGACCTACCACGAAGTCTTGAAGATCGATCCGCTGTTCGTGCGACCGCACGTCGATCTCTGTCAGCTCTACACGCGTCTTGACGACCACCCATTGGCCGAGCGTGAAGCGCAGGCCGCACTTGATCGCTTTCGCGCCTCGGGAGCCGTGAGTGGCGAGGCTCAGGCGCTGCTGTGCCTCGCGGAGGAACAGCGCAAACAGTCAGGCACTCACCTTGCGGACGCGCGGAGCAATGCTGAAGAGGCCAGGCGGCTGTTTGCGTCTCTCGGTCATGGTTTCAACCTTGCGCGCGCGGAATTCTACAAAGCGTCTGTCGAGTATTCCGACGGGCGTCTCGCCGATGCGGCTGCTCTCTTTCGTTCCACGGCGGACAGTCTTGGCGCCAATGGCAACCGCGCGCTGCAAGGCGTCGCGCTGATGAATGTAGGCTCGATCCGCTTTCAGCTGGGTCAGCCTACCCAGGCGCTTGAAGGGTTGCGTCGGGGCCGGCAGGTGTTTCTAGAGATCGGCGACGAGCGCCGTGCCGCCGAGGCTGATGTCAATCTCGCCGGTGTGCAGAACGACTACGGGATCGATCCGGCAGGGACCGCGCGGCTGGTGGCCAACGCGAGGGTCACGCTGGAGCGCCTCGGCTATGTCGAGTTCGTATTGCTGGCGATGTTGACCGAGGCGGACAGCCATCGCTATGCGGCACGTCTCGATAGAGCGCGAGTGCTGCTGAGGTCGGCGTCTGAAATTGCGGGCAGCCGAGGCCTTGCAGAGAGCGTCGACAATCTGTCGATCGCTCTCGCGCGTGCAGACACGCAAGCAGGTGACTACCAGCAGGCCCTTGCACCGCTCGAGCGAATCGTCCAGGCCGACGGCGCGTTTGCCCTCGAGGCTCGTATCGCGCTTGGTGCATTGTTGACCCATCTTGGAGAGTTCGATCGAGCCAGGAGTCTGCTTCGCCAGGCCGTGGAGGACAGCGGGTCGCAGCAGCGCAACAGTCTGCAACCGCTCGCGCGTGGTGCGCTCGCGCGCGTGGCCCTCGAAGTGGGCGATCGACAGCTGGCGCGCAGCGAACTGGACGCCGCGGTTGAATCCTGGGTCGATCCGCTGCCCAATGCTGCGGTGGTCGAGGCGCGATGCGATCGAGGTCTCGAGAAATCACGCGACGGGGGCGCATCGTCGGCGAGTGCCGAGGTCGTGCGCGGCATTGACGAAGCCCGCCAGTTGGGCCGCGTTGTGCTGGAAGCTCGCTGCCGTATCCAGCTCGCGCGCATCTACCTGAACGAACAGCGCCGAGAGGAGGCAGCCAAGGTGCTGGCGGCCATTCCCAGCGACGGTGGAGAGATGTCGTTGGGGCCGGAGCTACGCGCGGAAGTCGAACACTGGCGAGCCGAGACAGTGCGTCGTACCAACGTCACGGAGGCCGAGGTCCGGCAGTCGCGCGCTCGCGCGCTCATTGAATCGATTCAGGCCTCGCTCTCGGCCGAATCGAGAAATCGTTACGCTGCGCGCACTGAAATTCAGACTATTCTCCGTGAGTCAGCTTACAGATGAGGAGGACTGGATGGACGATTCAGGAGTAGGCATTGGTGGCGATGGCAGCGTGGCGTGGAAAGTCGTCGTCGCCAACGTGCGCAAAGGCTCCGTCGTGAGCCGCAGCGAAGGCTACGGTTACTTACAGGAAGGCGTCGGTGAAACCGACCCTGGGAAAGCGTTCACTATCGGCATCAAGATGCCGCGCGAGGGCGGTGACGCATTCGCCAGCGCGCTTGCCGCAGCGGCCAAGGACGCCGAAGCGCATTGCCACGATCCGGGCTACCGCGTGCGCTTCCCCCTGGTGATCGAGCCGAAGAACGAGGATCAGATCCTGATCACCTGGGAAAGCAGCCCCGTGACGCCGTCGGCGAGTCGTCCGGCGAAGAAGAAACCCAAGGGCAAGGCGTCCAGCAAGGCGAAGCCGGTTGCGAAGACCACAGCCAGGAAGACCGCCAAGAAGCCGGTCAAGAAGGCCACGAAGAAGAAAGCGGGAAAGAAGCGATAGGCCGTCGCTACGGCGACGGGAACAAGCGCTTGCGCAGGCGGCTGCCCCAGCCGCCCCGTTGCTCCTCCATCAATTCGTTCAAGGCCTCGATGGTGAGGCGAGCAGACGAGTAGCGGTCGTCGACTCGCTTCGCCGTCAGCTTCGCGAAGAGCTGCTGCAACCCCTGAGGGTGTCTCGGCGCCAGCGTCGTCAACGGCACCGCCTCGTTGTCGAGGATGTTGTGCACCGTTTCGCTGGGCGCGGCCCCCGCAAACGGCAGCCGGCCCGTGGCCATTTCGTAGATCACGACCCCCAGCGAAAACAGATCGCAACGCGCGTCGAGCGGCATCTGCAGAATGCGTTCAGGCGACATGTAGTTCGCCGTCCCGATCGGCCGACCAGGAATGGTCGACCCGTCGCGGCCTTTCGAGTCGTCGGCAGAAACTGAGCGCGCCATGCCGAAATCGAGCACCTTCACCTGGCCGTTCGAGCCGACGAAGATGTTGCCGGGCTTGATATCGCGGTGCACGATGCCCTGTTCGTGCGCGATGTCGAGTGCCGTCGCCACCTGCAGCGCGATGTCGGTCACCTCCGCGGTGTCCATCTGCTTGCGCGCGATGTGCAGCTTCAGGTTGATCCCCTCGAGCCGCTCCATCACGATGAACGGACGCCCTTCGTGCTGATCGACCTCGTAGATGGCGCAGATGTTCGGATGGTTCAGACGCGCAAGGATGTTGGCCTCGCGATTCAACCTGCGGGTGGCATCTGGATCGGCCGCCAGCTCATCTGAGAGGAACTTCAGCGCGACGCGACGCGCCAGCCGTACGTCTTCGGCGTCGTAGACGACGCCCATGCCCCCGACGCCGAGCCGCCCAATGACCCGGTAATGCGACACCACATGGCCAATCACGTCCGCCCTCGTTCGCGCCCGCGTGTTCGGATGATGTCGGCGCGCCGTTAACTATAGCGGTTCACCTATGTCCATGACTGATGCGTGTGTCTGGAAACCGTTCAACGTCGGGTATGATCTGCCACACGTCACTGTGTCGGAACCCGATTCTCCGGACAAATCAGGCGGGAATGGCGATGCGGAGCTTGATGCAGAGCAAGAACGACTGCTGAGCGACGAATCGACGATGGAACTGGTGGTGCGGGCGAAAGCCGGCGACCGTAATGCCACCGAAGCCCTTCTCGAGCGGTGTCTGCCGCAGTTGCGGCGCTGGGCCCACGGTCGCCTTCCGGCCGCCGCGCGTGGGAATCTCGACACCAACGACCTGGTGCAGGACGCCGCCATGAATCTGTTGCGGCGCCTCGAGTATTTCGAGCCGCGCCACGTCGGCGCCATGCAGGCCTACCTGCGGCAGTCGGTCATCAACCGTATCCGTGACGAAGTCCGGCGCATTGGCCGCAATGCACCGCCCGTGGAACTGCCCGACGATCACCCCTCAGACCGCACGTCGCCGCTCGAGAGTGCCATCAAGGCAGAGGCGTACGACCGTTACCGTACCGCACTCGAAACACTTCAGCCGAAAGATCGCGAACTCGTCGTGGCGCGGGTCGAAGTGCAGTGGAGCGTTGCTGAGATTGCCCACCGATTCAACATCGTCACCGTCGATGCCGCGCGCATGGCGGTGAGTCGTGCCATCAAGCGCCTCACCAAACAGCTTCATCCCACTCAGTAGGCCGCCCGGAACGCCACGGAGACACCGAGGCACAGAGCGGGTTGATGCTCTGGGTCTCAGTGTTTCTGTGGCCTACCGTGAACGATGCTTGATGAAGGTGTCGCTGCGCAGTTCGCTGAGCGCCGTCTGTAGTTCGTCCTTCGTGTTCATCACGATCGGCCCGTACCAGGCGACCGGTTCCTCGATCGGCTTGCCGGACACGAGGAGAAAACGAATGCCCTGATCGCCGGCCTGCACCACGATCTCGTCGCCGCGGTCGAACAGCACCAGTGAGCGGTTGCCGGTCTGGTCGAGCACCGGGTTGTCGTGATCGTCGGGCCCCTCGGTGAGCACGCCCCGTGGCGCCGACGCGTCACGGAATGTGCCGCTGCCGGCGAACACATACGCGAAAGCGTGTCTGGTGGTTTCGACCTGCAAGCGCTTCCTGGTGCCGGGTGGCACCGACACATCCAGATAGCGCGGATCGGCCGCCACGCCTTCAACCGGTCCCTTGGCGCCCCAGAAATCGCCGCACACCACCCGCACCCGCGTCCCATCATCGTCGGTGACCTCGGGAACGTCCCTGCCCTTCACGTCCTGGTAGCGTGGCGTGGTCATCTTCAGCGCCGACGGCAGGTTGGCCCAGAGCTGGAACCCGTGCATGTGTCCCTGTGCGTCGCCCTTCGGCATTTCCTGATGCAGGATGCCGCTGCCTGCCGTCATCCATTGCACATCACCGGCCCCGAGCGTGCCCTGGTTACCGAGGCTATCGCCATGCGCAACTTCCCCCGCCAGCACGTAGGTGATCGTTTCGATCCCACGGTGTGGATGCCATGGGAAGCCGGCCAGATAGTCGTTCGGGTGATCGTTTCTGAAGTCGTCGAACAGCAGGAACGGGTCGAACTCGGTGGTATCGCCGAAGCCAAAACCGCGCCGCAGCTTGACGCCGGCGCCCTCCATGGTCGGTTTCGATTCGATGATGCGCTTCACGGGACGGATAGACACAGCATTCCTCCTTCAGCCTCTAGGACGCTCGGAGTCTCGCACAGGTCTCAGAGGTCCACGGGTCTCACAGGTCGACAGATACACAGTGGCCCGGGTGCTGAGATGCTGAGGTGCTTGGACCGCGTGCAGCAGCTACACTTTGCCTATTTCAGTCAGGGGCGGTCGTCATGGATGACGTGCAGGGCGTGCTGGTGCGTTCGGTGTTGTTTCGCGGGGTGCCGACGGCTCTCGTCTCGGAAGTGTCCATCTCGAGCGAGGCGCGGCTTCTGAATGCGCGTGAGCGTCTGCTGACCAGCGGCACGCAGAACGACAAGCTGCACGTGGTGCTCTCGGGGGCGCTGACCGTTAGTGCCGTGGGCGACCGTGCGGCCGCATCGCGAGTCGGCCCCGGCGAGTGCGTGGGCGAGCTGTCCGTGCTCGAAGACCGCGTGGTCACGTCCGACGTCGTGGCCGACGAATCAACGGTCGTGCTCTCGATCGAACGCGAGCAGATGTGGTCGCTCGTTGAAGCATCGCCGGAGCTCGCCCGCAACCTCTTGCGCATCCTCGCGGGCCGCGTCAACAGGCGAGACGTGGTGCCGGGACAGTCGCTGCGGTTGCGACGGTACTTCGAGCGGATCGCGACGGTCGATCCGCTGACCGGCCTGCACAATCGACGCTGGCTCGACGACACCTTTCAGCGGCAGATGGAGCGCGCGCAGCGCTCGGGCCAGCCCGCGGCGTTGCTGATGATCGACATCGATCGGTTCAAGACCATCAACGATCACTTTGGCCACCTGACCGGCGACGCCGTGCTTGGTCGCGTCGCGCAACTGCTGATGAGCGGAGTGCGTCCGCAGGACCTGCTGGCTCGCTATGGTGGCGAAGAATTTTCGGTGATGCTGCCGTCGGTCGACTTGCCGACCGCCCTGGCCGTGGCCGAACGGCTGCGCCGGGCGGTGGAGGTGAATTCGCGGGATATCGACAGCCAGGACGTGCCGCCGACCACCGTCTCGATTGGTGCCGCGCGCATGGAGCCTGGCGATCGGCTCGAAGACCTGATCAATCGTGCAGACGTCGCGCTCTCGAAGGCGAAGGCGCGTGGCAGGAACCAGACCGTCAGCTAGTCCTGATTGCGCACGACCTTGACGCCGGTTCGCGCTTCGACGGCCTGCATGATGCGAATCACGTTGCGATCTTCGAGGCGGAGTACAAGAAATTCATCGGCCGTCTGCAGCGTGAGCCAGTGACGTGCCCCCCCGAGGAAGCCTGAGCCGCCGAAGTTCTCCGGCAACTCCAGCGCGCCAGGAATGGTTTGCCCGCGCGGCCGACGCGATCGAGCGTAGGTTATCGCCGTCACATTGCGATACGGCAACGTGCGCAGGACGGCGCCTTCGCGGCTGCGCACGAACAGCGTGCCCGGCTCGAGACCGAGCAGCGCTTCTACCTCGCGTCCGCGCGTGCCGTCCACCGTCAGCACCCGCACGTCGGCAAAGTGCTCGGCCGGTGCATCGGCCGCCGCCGGTGTTGCGGGTGCCGCTGGCGCCGTCGGCGGCGCAGCCGCGACGGCTGGCGTCGCCGCCCGTCCCCGTCCGGAGGATTCAGCGCCACCACCGGCGCCACGAGCCGGCACTACTGGTGTCGTCGGTGTCGACGTACCGGCGGTCGGCGGCCGAGTGGCAGCCGCCGGTGCCGGTGCGTCCTGTGTGGTCGATGAGACCGCGGTTGGCGGCGGCAGCGTGGTGGGTATCGCGACGGTAGCGGCGGCCGGTTCACTCGACGGCGCCGGCGTGGGCTCAGTCGGGGGCGCGGCGACGACGGTCTCCGGCGGTGGCGCGACGATCGTTGTCGGCCGCCGAAGGGCGACGTAGGCGAGCACGCCGATGCCGACGGCCAGTGCGGCGACCAGCACGCCCGCGGTGGCGAGGTGCGGAGCACGCAAGGTGACGGTGGCCTCCGCCTTTGGTGCGGGCTGCGGCATGGCGGCCGCCGACGGCGCAGCCGCCCCGCCGGTCCCTCCGGGCACGGCCGCAGACTGCGTGGCCGATTTGGGCGGTGATGCAGATGCCGGTTGCGGGAGGACGCCGCTGCCCGCGACCGGCGGTACGCGCATGGACGGCGGCGTGGCCGTGGGGCCCATCGTCTCGGCGTGACTCGTGCCGAGGATGTCCGGGATGGCCAGCTTGCCCGTCAAGCCGTTCTCGAGCGCCGCGCGGAACTCCGTGGCCGTCTGAAAGCGATCGGCCGCCGATTTCGCAAGGCCCCGGGTCAGGGTGGCCACGATCCAGTCGGGCAGGTCGGCGCGGAACTGGCGCGCCGGCGTCGGCGGATTGCTCAATTGCGAGTGGATCATCGCAATTGCCGTGTCGCCCTGAAACGGCAAGCGGTGGGTCAGCAGCCGATAGAACACCACCGCGATGGAGTAGAGATCCATGCGCGGGTCCACTTCCTCGCCGCGCGCCTGCTCCGGCGACATGTAGGCAGGCGTGCCGACCATGAAGCCCACGGACGTCAGGTGTTCGCTGCCCTGCACCCGTGCGATGCCGAAATCCATGATCTTGACGTCACCCGACGGCGTCACGATCACGTTGGCCGGCTTCAAGTCGCGGTGGACGACGCCGGCACTATGGGCGTACTGCAGGCCGTCGAGAATCTGCGCACACAGGCGGACCGCGTCGGGAATGGCCAGCGGCGCTGAGCGTTCGATCAGTTTCTCGAACGTTTCGCCCGAAATGAACTCCATGACCATGAGCAGGTCATGACCGTCGCGGGTCAATTCGTGGATAGCGCCGATGCGGGGGTGGCTCAGCCTGGCGAGGGTGACGGCTTCGCGGCGGAATCGCTCGACTGAATCCTGGTCGAGGAGGTCGGCGTTGAGGACCTTGATGGCCACCGTCCGGTCCAGGGTTTCATCCATGGCCTTGTAAACGGTGCCCATGCCGCCCCGGCCTATCTGTTCGACGATGCGGTACTTCCCGATGGTGCGGCCGACCATGTCACGGGATGATACTGGCCAGTTCTGCTTCGCATCAAGGCCATTGCTGCGCTTAATGCACCATCACGTCCCACGGCTGGTGCGGCTGAGAGCGATGAGGGCCGATAAATCTGGTAGAGCCGGGGGTTTCGGGAATGGAACGGATGTTCAAAATCTTACCCGTTCCGCGCGCATCCAAAATGCCTCCATACCTCTGGATTTGGATAGGTTATCGGTACGAAGTACGGCGTTTATGTGTGCTATAAACACCGGAGAAATTTGCTTTACTAGGTTTGTGAGGAGGCGCTCATGAGTGTGCGGTTTTCAACGGGAGCATTTGCGTTCGGTGCAGTGCTTCTGACTTCTGGCCTGGCCAATGCGCAACAGGCTCCGAAGCAGGTGACGTTCTCGAAGGACGTTGCGCCAATCTTCCAGGCAAAGTGCCAGTCGTGCCACGAGCCCGGCTCCATTGCGCCGATGTCGCTTGTCACCTACCGTGACGCTCGTCCCTGGGCGCGCTCAATCAAGAACCGGGTTGAGACCCGGCAGATGCCGCCCTGGCACATCGACCGCAGCGTCGGCGTGCAGAAGTTCAAGAACGACATGTCGCTGACCGACGAGCAGGTCGCGACGGTCGTGGCCTGGGTCGACCAGGGTGCACCGGAAGGCAGCCCGGCCGACTTCAAGGCGAAGCCGGTGGCGACGAGCCTGTTCTGGCAGGGTGAGCGCGATGGTTACGGGGCACCAGACCTCGTGATCACGGCGCCCAGCTACACGATGCCCGCCGTGAGCCAGGATCAGTGGTGGCGTCCGGTCAGCGAGATTCCGATCACGGAACCCCGCTGGGTGAAGATGGTTGAGATTCGTCCGAGCAACATGAACGGCCGGAAGATCCTCCATCACTCGATCGCGTATCACGTCCTGAACTCGGACAACGTCGCCGCCGTGAACACCGGCACAGGCGGTGGTCGTCCAGGCCAGGCGCCGCCGTCCGCAGCGGACCTCGTGAATCGCCGGCCGCAGCTCATGGAATGGGCGATCGGCAAGGGCTACGACCGCTTCATGGAAGGCACCGGCAAGCTGATCATGCCAGGCGAGAAAATCTCCTGGGACCAGCACGTGCACGCAGTTGGCGAAGAAGTCACCAGCGGCTCGGAAATCGGCCTGTGGCTCTACCCCAAAGGCCAGGAGCCGAAGAAGCGCAGCTACCTGATCGGCTTCACCGGCCTGAAGAACGGCACGGAAGGTCTCGACATCGCGCCGAACTCGGTCTCGCACACGGAAGGCTTCACCGTCCTTCGTGAGAACACGCTGATCACCAACTTCCAGCCGCACTTCCATCTGCGCGGCAAGGCGATGCAGGTCGAGGCGATTCTGCCGAACGGCCAGACGCAGATCGTCAGCTACGTTGACAACTTCAACTTCAACTGGATGACGAACTACATCTACGCCGAAGACGCCATCCCGGCGTTCCCGAAGGGCACGATCATTCACGTCACCGCCTTCTACGACAACACGAAGGCGAACAAGAACAATCCCGATCCGGACCAGTGGGTTGGCTACGGCGACCGCACGGTCGACGAAATGGCGCATGCCTGGATGAACGTGGTCTACCTGACCGACGCCGAATACCAGGACTACGTCGCCAAGCAGAAGGCGCAGCAGACGCAGGAACAGCAGCAGTAGTTCCCGTTCGACCGCAGCGTCCGTGAAGTAGAATGCCGCGGGAAACACGGGTTACACCGTGTTTCCCGCGGTTTCTTGCGTAAGCGGACGAGAATCTCGGAAGCTCGGCTTCCGTTCCCCAGAGAGAGTCAGGAAATGAAATCACAGAAAGCTATTCGCTTCGCGACGGCGCTCGCGATTGCCGTAAGCGGCGCAGTGGCGTCCGCGCAGATTCAGTTGCCGAGCCAGCCCAAGAAGGGGTTTGGCGCGAGCGTCACCCCGGCATACGACGGCTGGTGGAAGAACCCGGACGGCAGCTTCAGCTACCTCATGGGTTACTACAACCGCAACTGGACGACGGAAGTCGATATTCCGATCGGACCGAACAATCACTTCGAGCCAGGCGACGCTGACCGCGGGCAGCCGACGCACTTCGGTATCAACCGCAACTTCGGCATGTTCGTCGTCACCCGCCCGAAGGAAACACCGGAGATGGATCGCCTGTGGTGGGTGCTGACCTACAACGGCCAGACCTTCCGCATTCCGATGCACCGGCAGGCTGACTACAACATCACGGTCAACAAGGCGTCCGAAGAAAGCCCAGGCGGCAAGTTCAATACGGCCCCGAAGCTCCGCTTTGCCGAGAACGGCCCCGTGTTCCAGCATCCCTACGGGACACTCGACAAGGCCATGACCCGCACGGCGAAGGTCAACGTGCCGATGACCATCGATATGTGGGTCGAAGACGATGGTCTCTACTCGAACGGCTCAAACGCGCCATTGACCAGGCCAGAAGCGCCGGTCGAACTGGTCGTGGGCAAGTACCGCGGTCCAGGCAAGGTCACCGTCGGCAAGGGGCACGAGCACGTGGAGCCCACCAAGGGCGGCAAGCCGGGCGAGGACTTCGCGGGCAAGGCGTCTACCACCGTCACCTTCGACACCGCCGGCGACTACGTGGTTCACATCACCGGCAACGATCTCTCCGGCAAAGGCGGCGGCGCGACCGGCTGCTGCTGGACGACAGCGATGATCAAGGTCGCCGTTACGCCGTAGCCGGCCCGTTCACTTCGTCGCGAAACACTTCAAGGTCGCGACAGACGCGGGCTTGAGACGCCACGCTGCAAGTGCTTCAGCGCCAACCCACTCCGACAGACAACTCGAGCGCGTCGCGGTTGAACGACCGCGACGCCTCGTAACTCACGCTCTTCCCCCACGCAATTCCCACCGTCAGCGGCAGCCCTGCTCCGACGTGTTCGGCCTGGAGTCGCACCGTAAACGCTGCGCTTCGCGCGTCAGACACGATCCTCAGACCCGGATACTTCTGCGGCAGCAGGGTGGTAAGCCTCGCGAATACGATCGGCGACACGCCCGCCGTTCCAGCCAGGCGCCAGTCGCTCCGTGTCCACAACGTCGTGGACACGTCGATCGCCACTTCGTGCGTCTGCGACGTCGTGTACTCCTCGTCCGTGGTGAAGCGTCTCGTGGTTGACGGGGGATTGGTGTGTGTGACGACGATGTCGGCCGGAGCGAAGGTGGCCGAGTCGCGCCTGTACTGGTAGCCGAGCCGCAGTGGCATGCCGGCGAGACGGCCATGACTCCACTGGGCAAGTCGCCACGACCGCATGGCGGCGCCGCCATGCGTCCCAGACGTCACGACATCACTGAGCGGATTGAAGAAGGTGTCGATGTCGCTGGCCCGGATGTTCACGGAAGCCGTCGCGCCCACCTCCGTGGTGAAGACGTTGCCGCCAACGGCGTAGCGCCCCTCCGCGGTGAGCCAGTGGTTGTCGGCCCAATAGGTCTGCGTGTAGTTGTGCGGCACCAGAAACGTGGTGTCGAAGCTCGATGGGCTGTCGAACGAGTATCGCAGACGGTCGCGGTGCCACTCATAGCCCACGGCGAGAGCGATCCGCCTGTCGGCGGTGGCAGGCGAGGGCCGCGTCGGCGTTTGTGCCCGGCCGGTTGTGGGCAGTCCGGCCACCAGCAGGAGTGTGACGGCTGTCGCGCCACGGCGGTTCACGATGTCGGCCCGCGCATTCGAGCCATTCTAGTGGCTCGCGTTCGTCCGTATAATCGGCCATGGGCAGGCGTGGCGCCGTTGGCAGCAATGTCCTCAGAAAGGACGGAGCGGGCAAGGTCAACGGCCGTGCCCTCTACCTCGACGATCTGTCGTTTCCTGGCATGCTTCACGCCAGGACCATCCGTTCGACGATCCCCGCAGGAACCATCACGCGCGTGACTCCCAGAGTTGCCACACGGGAGTTCATCGTCGTCGATCATCGAGACATTCCTGGCCGCAACGTCGTGGCCCTTATCGACGACGACCAGCCCTGTCTGGCCGAGAAGCGGATTCGGCACGTCGCCGAACCGATTCTGGTGCTGGCCCACGAAGATCGCGAGACCCTGCTCGGTGCCACGGTCGACATCGAGTATCGGCAGACCACGCCGAACTACGATCCGCTTCGGTCCGATGTCACCTTCAAGCAGATCGCAATCGACAAAGGCCACGTGGCCGATGGCTTCGCTCGCGCTGATCTCATCGTCGATGGCGAGTACCGCACCAGGCACCAGGAGCAGCTGTACATCGAGCCCAATGGCGTCATCGCGGTACCGGACGGCCATGGTGGCGTGATCGTGTACGGATCGCTGCAGTGTCCGTACTACGTGCACCGCGCGCTGAAAGTACTGCTTGGATTGCCCGATGAGCGTGTGCGCGTGATTCAGACAGAAACCGGCGGCGGGTTTGGCGGCAAGGAAGAATACCCGTCGATGATCGCGGGGCATGCCGCGCTGGCGGCGATCAAGTCGGGGCGGCCGGTGAAGCTGGTGTACGACCGCGTTGAAGACATGCTGGCGACCACGAAGCGACACCCGTCGATCGTCAGGCATCGGACCGGCGTGACGAAGGATGGTCGCCTGACGGCGATTGAGATCGACGCCACCTTTGATGGTGGCGCGTATGCCACGCTGAGCGCGGTGGTCCTGTCGCGCGGCCTCATTCACGCCAGCGGCCCGTATCGCTGCGATCACGTGAAGATTCGTGGTCGCGCAACCATGACGAATACGCCGCCGAACGGGGCGTTTCGCGGCTTTGGTGCGCCGCAGACGCAGTTTGCCGCTGAAGTGCACATGGATCGGATCGCCGACGCGCTCGGGATCGATCCGGTGCGTCTCAGAGAACTGAACGCCTTCCGACCTGGCGATATCACCGCCACGGGACAAACGCTCGGAAAGGATTGCAGCGCGCTGACCGTACTGCGCGAGGCCGTGAAGCGCACCGATTTCAGGAAGCGGCGAAAAGCGCTGAAGGGCACCGGCCGCGGCATTGGACTGGCGCTGTTCTTCCACGGCTCGGGATTCACGGGCTCTGGCGAGGTCAAGCTGGCCTCCAGAGCCACGCTCCAGCTGACAGAGCGTGGAGCGCGTATCCTGGTTGGCAGCACCGAAATCGGACAGGGAACCCGGACGATGCTCGCGCAAATCGTGGCCGACACGCTGGGTGTGTCGTATGACGCCGTCGACGTGAACGATGCCGACACGGGCGTGGTGCCTGACAGTGGACCGACGGTCGCCTCGCGCACGTGTTTGATCGTTGGGCGCCTGCTGCAGCGAGCGGCCGCCGAGATGCGAGAGCGCCTGGGTGACCTGTCGCCGAGCCAGTACTTGAAGAAGCACGGTCCGCTCGTCGTCACCACGCAGTACGAGAAGCCCGAGAAAGTGTCGTGGGACGACACGACCTATCGTGGCGATGCCTACGAGAGCTATGGCTGGGGGTGTGACGTTGCCGAGGTCCAGATCGACCCGGTTACGTCGCAGGCGATTCCTGTCGCGTTCACGACGGTGCACGAGATCGGCCGCGCCATTCATCCGGGACTGGCCAGGGGGCAGATCGAAGGCGGGTCGGCGCAAGGCATCGGCTGGGCGCTGCTCGAAGAAGTGGTGATACGCGACGGCCGTATGGTCAACAGTTCGCTGACCAACTACATCATTCCGACAACGCTTGATACGCCGCCGATTGAGGTGCAGATTGTCGACAACCCGTATCCGCAGGGGCCGTTCGGTGCCAAGGGTGTCGGCGAGATGCCGATCGACGGGCCGGCGCCCGCCATCATCAATGCCATCCGACATGCCGGCGTCGATATCCGGGAGATTCCGGCGAGCCCTGAGAGGATTCAGGCATGCGCTTCACGCTGAACGGGAAACGCACCCGCGTTGACGTGCATCCGCTGGCGCGGCTGCTCGACGTGTTGCGCGAAGAGCTGCACCTGACGGGAACGAAGGAAGGTTGCGGCGAAGGCGAGTGCGGCGCCTGCACCGTGCTGATCGACGGTCACCCGGTGAATGCCTGTCTGGTACCGGCCGCACACGCCGAGGGCGCCGAGGTGACGACGATTGAGGGACTGCGTGCGCATCCACTGCAACACGCGTTCGTCGAGCATGGCGGGGCCCAGTGCGGCATCTGCACGCCAGGGATGATTCTGGCGGCGGTGGCGCTGGGCCCGAAGCCGTCTCGGAAGGCGATGCAGGCGGGGCTGGCCGGCAACCTGTGCCGGTGTACCGGCTATTCGGCGATCTACCGGTCGATTGAGAAGGCGCGACCGGCCAGAAAGCGCAAGCGTCGCTGATGCCGGTCACGATTCGCCACCGTGCGCTGCTGTCGCCCCGCTCGCTGAAGGACGCGCTGCGCCTGCGCCACGAAGAGCCTGACGCGATGCCGCTTGCCGGTTGTACGGACATCTACGTCGCGCTCAACTTCGGAACTCTGCCGGCCAGGGGCTTCCTCAATCTGTGGACGCTCGATGCGCTCCGCGGCATCGACGTGCTCGACGGCGTTGTCCGCATCGGCGCGTTGACCACCTACACCGCGCTGATCCAGTCGCCGATTGTGGCGCGCCACCTGCCCATGCTCGTGGCAGCGTCGCGCGAAGTCGGTGGGCCACAGATTCAGCATCGCGGCACCATCGGCGGCAATGTCGCCAACGCCTCGCCCGCCGGCGATACGCTGCCGGTGCTGGCCGTGGCGCAGGCGGTGGTGGAGTTGCACAGTGTGCGCGGACTTCGCCTGGTGCCGTTCACCGATTTCTACACCGGCTACCGGACGAGTGCTGCGGCTCCGGATGAACTGATTGTCGCGCTGCACGTGCCGACGCCTCAGGGGCGTCAATGGTTCCGCAAGGTCGGGACGCGCGCGGCGCAGGCGATTTCCAAGATCGTCATCGCCGGTGTCGGCGGTCGACAACCGCGTATCGCGTTCGGCAGCGTCGCCCCCACCGTCGTCCGCTTGCCCCAGACCGAGCGTGTTCTCGCCTCTGGTGGCACGATCCTGGAGGCGCAGCAGCAGATGCAATCCGAAATTTCACCCATCGATGACGTGAGGTCAACGGCGGCGTATCGACGCCAGGTTGCCGCGAACCTGTTGGATGAGTTCTGGCGCGCCACTGGTCCCGGCAGTGCGCGCGCGGCCAGGGGCCGGTAGCGTGCCGAGCGTCCGCAGCGAACGCGTGGTGTTGCCTGACGGGATACGCCCGGCGACACTGCACATCGAGGGCGGAACGATCGCGCGAGTTGGCCGGTACGACGAGCCGCCCTCCGGCCCGCTGATCGATGTCGGCGCCCTCACGATCTCGCCCGGCGTGGTTGATTCGCACGTGCACGTCAACGAGCCTGGGCGCACCGAGTGGGAAGGCTTCGATACGGCGACGCGCGCCGCCGCCGCAGGCGGCGTGACGACGATCGTGGACATGCCGCTCAACAGCATCCCGGCCACCACCACCGGCGACGCCCTTGACGTGAAGCGCCGCGCCGCCCGAGGGCGGGTGCACGTGGACGTCGGCTTCTGGGGCGGCATCGTGCCAGGAAACACCGATCAGATCGGCCCGCTCCTGACGGCGGGCGTGCGCGGCTTCAAGAGCTTCCTGAGCCCATCGGGCGTCGCAGAGTTTGAGTCGGTGTCCGAACACGAGCTGTCCGAGGCACTTCCGACGCTTGCGGCTCGAGGGGACAGGACGGCACCGCTGCTGGTGCACGCCGAGGATTCATCACTGCTGCGGACTCCCCAGGGCGATCCGCGGTCATACCGTGCCTATGCGGCGTCACGGCCTGCACAGGCTGAAGCGAGCGCCATCGCGTTGCTCGCCGCCCTGAGCCTGCGCTACGGTGTTGCCGTGCATGTTGTGCATGTGTCGTCTGCGGACGGTGTCGAGGCTGTGGCCCGCGCCCGCGCCACCGGCGCGACCATCACGGCCGAGACCTGCCCGCACTATCTCGCCTTCGAAGAGCGCGACGTCGCCGATGGCGCCACGTCCTTCAAGTGCGCGCCGCCAATTCGCGACGCGCGGCACCGCGACGCGCTGTGGCAAGGGCTCGCGACGGGGACGCTGCAACTCATCGCCAGCGATCACTCACCGTCGCCGCCCTCGATGAAGGCACTCGACACCGGCAGTTTCTTTGCGGCATGGGGCGGCATTTCGTCGCTCCAGCTATCATTGGCCGCGGTGTGGACCGAGGCTCGGCGACGAGGGTTTACGGAGGCCGACCTGGCGAGATGGATGAGCAGTGCGCCCGCTCGCCTGAGCCGGCTGGCCCCGCGAAAGGGTACGCTGGAGGCAGGGGCCGACGCCGATTTCGTGGTCTGGAGTCCTGACCTCACCTTTGTCGTCCGCGCCGATCGCCTCTGCCATCGGCACCCATGGACCCCTTACGAAGGACGAACGCTCGCGGGCGTCGTTCACTCAACCTTTGTGCGTGGTGAATGCGTCTGGCGTGACAATGCGCTGGTGCGCGCGGGACACGGCATCCTGTTATGACTTCACCCTTTCACGATCGCGTGAACCTGGCCGACGGCAGGCTCGGCACTTCGGTCGTTGCTGCCAACGACGAGTTCTTTGGCGAGAAAGACCGCCTTATCGACATCAGGGCGCCGATCTGGATTGAGGACCGCTACACCGATCGCGGGAAGTGGATGGACGGCTGGGAAACCCGTCGTCGCCGGACGCCTGGACACGACTGGTGCGTGTTGCGGCTCGGGGCGGCGGGGCTGATTCATGGCGTCGACGTCGAGACCACGCACTTCAAAGGCAACTTTCCTGAAAGCTGTGCGGTCGACGTCTGCGACGACGTGGGGCGGACCAGCGACTGGGATGGCGCCGCCTGGATCGAAGCGCTGCCGCGACAGATTCTCACGGGCGACGCCCACAACCTCTTCGCGGTACCGACGCAACATCGCGCGTCGCATGTGCGCCTGCGCATCTTCCCCGACGGCGGCGTCGCCCGCCTTCGCCTCCTCGGTGACGTGACGCCTGACTGGGCGCGGCTCCGGATGCGTGGCGAGGTCGACCTCGCGGCCCTCCAACATGGTGGCTTCGTGGTCGTCTGCAGCGACATGTTCTTCGGCCATCGTCAGCACCTGATCATGCCCGGCGATGCCAGGACGATGGGCGAGGGGTGGGAAACACGCCGTCGTCGCGGCGACGGACACGACTGGACGATTGTGCGTCTGGGGCATGCCGGTCGTGTTCAGCGGGTCGAAATCGACACCCGTCACTTCAAGGGCAATGCGCCTGGCGCCTGCAGCCTCGAGGCCACCACCGACGCACCGGGCGATCCCCAGGATCCGCATGTGCAGTGGTATTCGCTGATGGGCCGGACGCCGCTGCAGCCTGACGGCATCCACATCTTCGACGCGTTGAACGCGATTGATGCCGTCACGCATGTGCGCCTGAATATTTTTCCCGATGGCGGCGTCGCTCGCCTCCGCCTGTTCGGGGTGCCGGTATGACGCTCGATGCGCTGAATGGCTTCGTGCTCTCGCAGGCGGAAGCGCAGTTTACGCACTGCTGCGGTTCGAAACGCTGGGCCGCGGCGATGGCCGCTGAGCGCCCATTTCATGGGGTCGATGTGTTGCATGCCGTCGCCGAGCGCGTGTGGTGGTCGCTCGAGACCGCCGACTGGCTGGAAGCGTTTGCCGCGCATCCGCGCATCGGCGATCGGCCGACCTCGGCCTGGTCGGCGCAGGAACAAGCGACCGCCGCTGCACCTGCCGACGACATTCGTCGCCGTCTCGCCGAAGCAAATCATGCCTACGAGCGGCGGTTCGGCTACACCTTTCTCGTATGCGCGACCGGGCGCACGGCTGCCGAGTTGCTCGAGGTGCTCGAACGGCGGCTGCACGGCGCACCAGCCGACGAACTGCAGATTGCCGCTGCGGAACAGCGCAAGATCACGGCCCTCCGACTGGATAAATTGCTGACGCCATGATTACGACCCATGTGCTCGACACCGCCACCGGACAGCCCGCACGCGGCCTGGCGGTGATTCTTGAGATGCATCGCTCGACCGACTGGGTGCGCCTGTCGAGTGGCCGCACCGACGAGCGCGGACGCCTGGTGGCGATGTCCGAGCAAGCCGATGCCGGTCCCGGCGTCTACCGCTTTACGTTCGATACAGGCTCCTATCACCGCGAGCAGAATCTCAAGCCGTTCTTTCCGGAGGTGCAGGTGATGTTCACCGTGCAGGCGGTGCAGGAACACCTGCACATCCCGCTGCTGCTCAGTCCGTTCGGCTACAGCACGTATAGGGGCGCCTAGGGTGCCACGGTTGTCCCTAAGCCCTAAGCCCTAAGCCCTAAGCCCTAAGCCCTAAGCCGTGAGCCGTGAGACCTAAGACCATGGAACTCATCTGGAACCGCTACGGCAAGGCGCGCGTGCGTCTGGTGCATGTCGATCGCACGCCGGCGCGTCACTTGCTGCGCGATCTGACGGTCGACGTCCAGCTCGAGGGCGATTTCGCGCCGGTGTATCTCGAGGGTGACAACGCCACGTGCCTCGCCACCGACACGATGAAGAACACCGTCTATGCCTTCGCGCATGAACATGGCATCACCTCGCCCGAAGCGTTTGCCAGCCTCCTGGCCGAGCGATTCGCGGGGCAGCCACCGGTCACGCGCGCGACGGTCTCGGTGGTGGAGCAGCCGTGGCGCCGCATCAACGTCGGTGATACGCCGCACCCCTACGCCTTCATCCAGACTGGCGGTGAGGAGTGGACCACCGTCGTCGTCCGCGAGGCAGAGGGAGGCGCGGTGCGCTCCGGCCTTCGCGGCCTCGTGGTGATGAAGACCACCGAATCGGGTTTTGCGGGGTTTCCTCGCGACAAATACACCTCGCTGCAGGAGACCAGCGATCGGATCTTTGCGACGTCGGTGACCGCCACGTGGCTGTATCGCGCTGGCGTCGTGGACTACGACCTCCGCAACGAGATTCGCGCGGCGTTGCTCGAATCGTTCGCCACGCACGACAGTCAATCGGTGCAGCACACGCTCTACGCCATGGCGAAGGCGGCGCTGCATCAGAGCGACGCGATTGAGGAAGTGACCCTGAGCCTGCCGAATCGACACCACCTGCTGGTCGATCTGAAGCCGTTCGGGCTGGACAACCCGAACGAGGTCTTCGTCGCCACCGATCAGCCCTACGGGCTGATCGAGGCAACCGTCAGGCGCTAGCGAAGACGCTCCAGCGTCAGCGCTGCTTGCGGCTGTTCAGGATGGCGAGAAACGAGCGCCCGCGCAGTTCTGCGACTGTCAACCCGCTCAGCCGCACGGCGTCGTGCTCCGTGATGGCGCCGCAGGTCATGGCGCGGAGGAAATAATTGAGCAGTCCCTGCCCCGTGGCGGCATCGTCGAAGACATCGCCGACGAGGGTGGCTTGTGCGGCCTTGGCGACGAAGTTCTGCAGCCGTTCAGCCGCCGGAGCCAGCCCTTCGAGAAAGAACACGTACAGCGCCACGTAGCGCGATGGCAGCTGCGCCGGATGCAGATCCCATCCCTGGTAGAACCCGCCAGACAGCGAGTGGCGAACGTCGGCCGCATGAAGGCGCCAGGCACGGTGGACGACGTCGGCGTTGTGGCGCCGTTCTGTCTCTGTCAGCGTGGCACCTGCGGCGCCGCGACGTCGTCCAACCGCCATGCGTTTCGTGGCGCCCTCCGACCCGTGCACCGGCGTGCCGGCCACCGCCACCTGCATGACGTGCTTGGCGAAGTCGCACACGGGATGCCGCATGTGCTGATGCGCCGCCGTGATCGACAGGCCGGCCGTGTAGTCGTAGGTACCAAAGTGCGCGCCGACGACGCGTCCGCGTCCCGCCGCAATCAGGGCGGGCAACGCGATGCGACCCTCTGCAGAGAAGATGGTCTGCGTCGTTTCGACCATCAGTTCAATACGAAGCTGCCCCGGCGTCAGGTGATGTGCGCGCTCGAACGCATCACACACGGAGGCCAGAGTGCTCACCTGGGCCGGCGAGGTAATCTTTGGCAGCGTGATGGCGAAGCGAGGGGGCAGTGCGCCGCCGCTGCGCATCAGGAGCCGGCTCAGGAAGAGGTCGAGCGTTCGCAGGCTGCGCCGCTTCAACTCTTCGCTCAGCGTCTTGATCCGGACGCCAATGCCCGGTGGCAGCGCGTCTTTCACCAATGCGGTGGCGACCTCGTCGGCCGCCTGTCCGGCCCAGCGATCCTCTTCGGCGTCGGCACGGTTGCCGAAGCCGTCTTCGAAGTCGATCCGGAGATCTTCGACGGGCACGGTCTGCAGCTTATGCTCGACCAGCGGCCTGATTCTCGCGGCCATGTCAGGCGTGATCTCGAAGGCGGAGGCCAGTGCGGCGCTGTCCGGCGCGTACTCAGCGAGCGCGTTGAGCGCCGTGCGCTGGATCCTGGCGACGGTGTCGGCCGTGAACAGGTGCGCGCCACCGTACACCGTGTGAACCGGTTGCGTCTCGAGCGATTCGCCGGGGTAGTGCAGGCTGGTACTGCGGTTGGCGGACGTCAACTCGCCGCACAGGGCGTCGAGTACCGCTGGCGTAAGGGTCGTGTCTGACATCGTGAGATCGACGCGAGCCGCGTGCGGTCAGGTGGTTGGCTTGACGATGCCGCGAAAGGTGATGCTGAGATCGAAGTCGACCGGCGCCGTGAGCGTGCCGATATCGTACAAGGTGACGCAGTAGCTGCCAGACACCGCACCGGTCTGCACCTGAGGCGTGGACGATCCGGTGGTATTCATCGACAAGGTCAAGACGCAGTTGGCGATGCCGCCGCCAATCGGCACGCCGACCCCGAGGCCGATTGTCCGCTGCGGGGTCGTCCCCTTGAGCGTGATGGAAATCTGTCCGGCTTCAGCGGTCGTGAACGATCGCGACACAGCGCCGCCAACCGGCAGTCGGCTCGACCATTCGCTGGTGATCGAGTCAATCGGCGTCGGTGCCGTCGGCGTTTCGTTGATCCGGTTACAGCCGCCGGTGAGCGCACCGACGATGCCGAGAGTGGCGGCCAGTCGGCGCGTCATGGATGCAGGATCCTGATCACGAAGTCGACCGACTCCGTCAGATTGCCAACGTCTTCGATGTTCACACAGTAGATTGTGGTGGTCGTTGGCACAGTGAGCTGTGGGACAAGACCCGGTTGCGCCACGACCCGGTTGAGCGGGCGGCAGCCCAATCCCACCGGCGTGCCGATACTCATGGCCATCGATGTCGTCAGCGCCGGTAACGCCTTGGCGGCAGGGACCAGGCTCAATAGCGTCAGGTCGGTGTTGCCGGCCACGTCGACCGAGAACGAGAAGAATTTCTGTTCACCGGGTGCCAGCGTGTCGCGGAACGTCTGTGTCTCGAAGACCACCGTGTTGTCGGCCGGGTCGGGAGCCGCCGGATTACTGCAGGACACGGCAGTCAGCCCAAGCGCGAGGACGGCAAGAAAGGAACGCATGGTCACTACGGGTGCGCGATGGTGATGTCGAACTGCGCCGGTGCGGTGAGATTGCCGACATCCGCGATCTTGGCGCAGAACACGCCCGCCTCGTAAATACCGCTGACCTGCGGCGTCGTGCCCGCCTGAGTGTTCATGTTCGTCAGTGTGGCGCAGTTCGTGCCGTCAGGGCGTCCAAGCGTGAGGCCCATCTGCACATCGGCCGGCACGTCGGTGCCGCTGACCGAATTCAGCGTCAGGTTGATGGTGCCGTACTGGGCGGTCGAGAATGAAAAGAAGCGGAAGCCGCCAACGGCCACTTGCTCAACGAACGATTCAATGATCGAAGGCGCGGCGGGTGTCCGCGTATCGTCGGGAGACGTCGAACTTCCACACGCGGCGGATCCAAGACCGAGGCCGAGAACGAAGACGGTTGAAAGTCGCACGAACCTCGCCCGCTTGTGCAAGCCGGGCGCCAGAGTCACCACCCTCGAAATATATAGGATTTCGCTCGCACGCGCGAGTTTTGCGCTAGCGCACCGACATCGGCGGCGGGACGGTGTCGTCGGCGGGGGGATCTTCGATGCGAATCGGCTCGGGCTCGTCGGTTGGCGTCTCTGGCGCTTCATCACCGCCGTCGCCGTCAGCCTGCGGCACACCTGCTATTTGTCTTTCTTCTTGTCCCATTTGACGTCGATCTCCCGTTGTGGCGCCACGCGGGTGAGCGCCATGGTTACCGTTTCGGTGTTGCGGTTCAGCGGCACTTTCACCTCGTAGCTGACATCGTCGGACGATGTCGCACGAAGTTCGAAGCGCACACGGAATCGGCGAAGCGTCTGCTCGACCAGGGGACGGATTTCAGCGGCGGCGTCCTTCGCGGTCACGGTCAATTCGAAGCGTGAGAATGGTTCCGGTTCGATCGATTCGACGGCCCACAGCACGGCGAGCACGAACAGCGTGGAGAAGGTGGCCAACAGGTAGAGCCCAACGCCGGACGCGAGCCCGATCGCCAGCGTCGACAGCATGACGCCGGCATCCTTCGGGTCTTCGACTTTGGCGCGGTAGCGAATCAGACCGGCGGCGCCGACGATGCCGAACGCGCGCGCGAGGCTCACACCGACCACCAGCATGACAATCGCGCCGACGATGGCCAGAATGATCTGCGTCTGAATGACCGGCGCCTGCCGTTTCGGCGTGCCGCGTCGGCGAGGTCTGAACGCCAGGAGCGCCGCCAGACCGGTGGCGATTGGGAGCCGGATCAGCGCCTTCCTGAGCGACTCTAACTGATCGGTGAGATCGGTGCCGACCGGCGTTTCCGCCGTCACGCCAGAAAATGTCGATATCGACGAGTCGATCTGGGCGGTCGCCGACCCCACACCGGGCCCGAACAGGAACAACGCCGCGCCGACGAGCAGCGAGACGAGGATCATGGCGGGGACGACGAACCGTGCCTGAGCGCGCATCTGTCAGTGATCCGTCGTGACGGCAACGCGCATCGCCGCCTGGCACGCTTCCACCCACACCGTGTGCTCGGTGGACG
>CADEEX010000022.1:19425-23201 GCA_902826465.1 uncultured Acidobacteriota bacterium | reverse complement strand
CCGGCTCGGCCAGCGCGAACGGCCTCATCATGCAGGCCATCTTCCGGATGGGCATCCCGGTGACGGGGAAGAACCTCTTCCCGTCGAACATCCAGGGCCTGCCCACCTGGTACGAGATCCGGGTCAGCAAGGACGGCTACACCGCCCGCACCCCCGTCTTCGATCTGATGGTGGCGCTCAATGCCGCCACCTACGCGAAAGACGTCGCCGAGGTGCGCAGCGGCGGCTGGCTGCTCTTCGACTCGTCGTGGCCGCTCGACGACAAGCTGAAGCGCGCCGACGTGCAGTACCTCGGCGTGCCGCTGGCCGAGATGTGCAACAGCGCCTTCAAGGGCGTGCGCGAGCGCATCCTCATGAAGAACATCGCCTACGCCGGCGCGCTGGCGGCCCTGCTCGAGATCGACACCGACGTCATTCGCAACCTGCTGAAAGAGAAGTTCGGCAAGAAGCCGGCGCTGATGGACTCGAACCAGAAGGCGGTCGACCTCGGCTACAACTACGCCAAGGCCAACTTCCAGTGCCCGCTGCCGATCCATCTCGAAAAGATGGACAAGACGAAGGACGCCATTCTCATCGACGGCAACACCTCGTCCGGGCTCGGCTGCGTCTACGCTGGTGCCACCGTTGGCGCGTGGTATCCGATTACGCCTTCCACGTCGTTGATGGAAGGCTTCAAGATGTTCTGCGACAAGTTCCGCAAGTCCGAAGATGGCAAGAAGAGGTTCGCCATCCTGCAGGCGGAAGACGAGCTTGCGGCCATTGGCATGGTGATCGGGGCGAGCTGGGCGGGGGCGCGTGCGTTCACGCCCACCTCGGGTCCCGGCATTTCGCTCATGAGCGAGTTCGTCGGCCTGGCCTACTACGCAGAGATTCCCGCCGTGATCTTCGACGTGCAGCGCACCGGTCCGTCCACCGGCATGCCGACGCGCACGCAGCAGGGCGACCTGCTGCTGTGCGCGTATGCGTCGCACGGCGACACCAAGCACATCTGCATCTACCCGGCCGATCCGCGTGAAGCGTTCGAGTTCGCCGTCAAGGCGTTCGACCTCGCCGAGCGGTTCCAGACGCCGGTGTTCGTGCTGAGCGATCTCGACATTGGCATGAACGACTGGATGGTGCCGAAGCTCGAATGGGACGACAGCTATCGCCCCGACCGCGGCAAGGTGTTGTCGGCGGCCGAACTCGAGCAGACCAAGCAGTTCTATCGCTATCTCGATGTCGATGGCGACGGCATTCCGTATCGCACACTGCCCGGCACGCACCCGAAGGGGGCGTTCTTCACGCGCGGTTCCGGCCACAACAAGTTCGGGGGTTACACCGAAGACGATGTGGAGTATGCCGACGTGATGGAGCGCATTGCGCGCAAGACGCAGAACGCCGCGAAGGCGGTGCCGGCGCCGTTCGTGCGCAAGGCGGTTGGCGGTTCCACACTCGGGCTGCTCACCGTGGGCGGCTGCCACGGTGCCTGCATGGAAGCGCTCGACCTGCTCGCCAAGGAGGGGATCACGCTCGACTACATGCGCGTGCGTGGGTTCCCCTTCGCAGACGAGGTGACGAAGTTCCTCGAATCGCACGACACGGTGTTCGTGGTCGAGCAGAACCGCGACGGACAGCTGCGGAGCCTGCTGACGCTCGAGACCGGCGTGCCGGTGTCGAAGCTGACGTCGGTCCGTTACTGGGGCGGCTTCCCGATGAGCGCGCACCACGTGATGACTGGTATCAAGGCAAAAATCGAGGTCGCGGCGTAGGAGGGCTTAAGGCTCAGGGCTTAGGGCTCACGCAGAAGCCTAGAGCCTAGAGCCAAAAGCCGATCAGGATTTTTATGACTTACATTGCAAAGCCCAAAGTTCACGCGCCGACGCTCACCAAGAACGAGATCGGCCTGACGCGGCGCGACTACGAAGGCACCATCAGTACGCTGTGCGCCGGCTGCGGTCACGACTCGATTACCGCGGCCATCATCCAGGCGTTCTGGGAGCTGTCGATTCCGCCGTACAAGGTCGGCAAGCTCTCGGGCATTGGTTGCTCGTCGAAGACGCCGACCTACTTCCTGCGCGAAGCGCACGGCTTCAACAGCGTGCACGGGCGCATGCCGGCGCTGGTGTCTGGCGCGAATGCCGCCAACAGCGACATCACCTACATCGGCGTGTCCGGCGACGGCGATTCGCTGTCGATCGGCTTCGGCCAGTTCGGACACGCGATTCGCCGTAACGTGAACGCGCTCTACGTGCTCGAGAACAACGGCGTCTACGGCCTCACCAAGGGGCAGTTCTCGGCGGCGGCCGACAAGGGGTCGACCAGCAAGAAGGGCGAAGCCAACACCATGGAGCCGATCGACGGCTGCCTGATGGCGCTGACGCTCGGGGCCACCTTTGTCGCGCGCAGTTTCTCAGGCGACAAGGCGCAGCTGGTGCCGATTCTCAAGGCCGGGCTCACGCACAAGGGGCTGGCCTTCATCGACGTCATCTCGCCGTGTGTCACCTTCAACGATCACGAGGGGTCGACCAAGAGCTACGCGTATACGCGCGAGCACAACGTCGAAGTGGTAGCCGCCGACTTCGTGCCGCCGGCGGTTGAGATCACCACGGCGTACGACGAGGGCACGCTGCAGAACGTGATGATGCACGACGGCTCGTGGGTGCGTCTGCGCAAGATGAAGGACGACTACGACGCCACCGATCGCGACCAGGCGTACGCCTACATCCGCGCCCGTCAGCGCGAGGGCGAAGTGCTCACCGGGCTGCTCTTCATCTCGCCCGATTCGCAGGACATGCACACGCAGATGGGCACGGTCGACACGGCGCTGGCCGAATTGCCGTTCGAGACGCTGTGCCCGGGCAATGCGGAGTTGCAGAAGCTGCAGACGCGATTCAGATAGGACTTACGGCTCAGGGCTTAGGGCTCAAGACTTAGGGCTCAAGGCCAGTTGGAAAGAGGCGCTCCTCACGGGCGCCTCTTTTCTTTTCTGTCACGCTGTCACGAGCGCGGCCTTCAGTCTGCCGCGGCTCGACACGTGGCTCGTGGCGCCGAACCGGGTCGCGCGCCGGGAAGTCGCTCGGCACGCAAGGCCGCTTTGACCCGCCTAGCCTGACACTTTCATTTCACGCTGGAGGGAGCGCGGAGTTCAGTCCGCGGCGGCGAGACGAAGTCGCAGGCCGGGAAGTCGGCCGCCGCTCATGCGCTCACGCCCCCGCGGCGACTATCAGCTAATTCCACCGGCGGTCGATCACGTCCTCACAGATCCGGCTGGATGCCACACCTGAGATCACGCAGAACGAAGTCGCCGCACTGTATCGCGGCGGCCGACTTCCAGATTCTTGCGTCGGCCTGCTCCGACGTCTCGCCGCCGCGGACCGAACCCCACGCTCGGCGGCACCAGGCGCTCAGTCGGAGCGCAGAACCAGGTCGAAGCCATGGTCCGGCTTCAGCCGGACCTCACCATCGCCGCGCTCGACGGGCGCGACGTTCCGCCGCCGCGGCTCGACACGTGGTTCGTGGCGTCGAACCGGGTCGCGCCACGAGACCGAGCCCGCGCTCGGTGGTGCCGCGTCGCCGGGCCGTCTCCAATCGCACCCGTAGTGTCCGGCTTCAGCACTCGTTGTGCCCGTAGTGTCCGGCTTCAGCCGGACGTCTTTACAAGGCCGTTGTCGGATCTGCGGTTGCAGCGCAACTTCATCTCATGCTGGAGGCAGCGCGGACTGAACTCCGCGTTTGATGTCATGCGGCGACTTCGGCCTTCGCGATCGCAGGTGTCGCAAGTGACCTCGAGCGGTGTG
>CADEEX010000022.1:10992-19325 GCA_902826465.1 uncultured Acidobacteriota bacterium | reverse complement strand
GAGCGGTGTGACCGCGATCTGACGGCCGGTCGAGATGCCCGCTAGTCGCCGCAGGACCGAAGAGTACGAGCGCCGGACGGCTTCCCGGCCTGCGACGTTTGGCTCGCGGCGGCGGACTGAACTCCGCGCTCGTGACCGTCTGACAGCAGACCAGGGGCGCCCGAAGGAGCGCCCTGCAAGTTCCAGCAGCCTATCGCAGCGAACCGACCGGCGCCGAGTCGTCGTACTGCCAGGTCGTCCCGACCTTGATCATCCGGACCAGCGACAGGTTCCGACTACCAAACCGCTCGCCTTCGAGCTCGAGGATCGCAACGGTGTCGCTCAGCTGCTTGCCGCCCGCCACCTGCGCCTTCGCGATCGGCAGACGCGCATTCAGGATCTCGACCGCCGAATCGAGATTCTCTTTCGGCGTGTTGTAGCTGGCCTCGAACTGCGGCAGCAGCCGTGCGCTCAGCCCGGCCTTGATGCCGGCCCAGTTCTTCCGCGTCACGGCGCCGAGAAACGTGGTGAGTGCGGCTCCCGGTGCGCCGCCGCCTTTCGCCAGCGCGGTGCCGGCGGGTTGCTGGATGACATCGGCAGAGAACGTCACGTCGATGGTGTAGGTCTCGTCCATGGCCTTGAGCGGCGACGCCGAATAGACGCGCCCCTCAATCTTTCCGGCGCTGTTCGTCGTGAATTCGGCCTTCAGTCCACCGCTGCTATCGTTCAGATACTGCGTCATCGTCTTCGAGTAGGTGGCGTTCATCGAGACGTTGCCATCGGGTCTCACCCACAGCAGCAGGTAGTTCCTGTCGTTCAATTCCGGCAGGTTGATGGCGACCACGTGCGGGTCGAGGTCGTCGCTGAGCGGCGCACGGTTGACCGGTGTCTCGGTGAGCAACACTTCAACGACCGTATTCCGTGGGTTCCTCGAATCGCGGACGACGTAACCGACCGCCTGCGTCGGCGAGATGGTGCCGATCTTCGCCTTGACGGTGCCAGATGCCGGACCGGCGTGCGCCCGTGATCCGATCGATAGAACGAGGGCCGCGGTCAAGATACAGTGTTTCATAGCCGTCTCCAGAGTCACACCGACGCGTTGTCGAAGTAGTCGAGCACTTTCACGGTCGATCGCAGGGCCCCTTCGATGAACCCCTGATAGTCAGAGTAGGCGTCGCCGACGATGTGGACGTTGGTCACCGAGCTGCCATCGAGTGGGAAGGCGCGAAAGGCGCTGGCGACATCGGACGGCCGCGCCCGTGGTTGCCAGACGTGGATCGCGGCGCCGTACGGCTCCTTGCCCCAGTCGCGGATGCCGACGGCGAGCAGCCGTTCCATCGTGAACTCGTTGTGCTCGTAGTCGCGCGCGTACTGCACGAAGCGACGCCACAACCGCACGTTGATGCCGTGTGGGGCGGTGCGGTCGCCTTCGTTGCGTTCGAGCACCCAGCGTTGGGCGGAATCCTGCCGCGTCACCAGCGCCATGGCCTCCCCCTGCATGTCGGCGTCGCCGTAGTCGTGCGGGCGCCCCTGCTGGTCGTCGGTGAGGTAGTCGGTCCAGAAGCGGAGTGCCGGTCGATCCATGTACAGCATGATCACGCCGCGCGTGCGGTCGGCGCTCTTGGCGTAGTGCACTTCGCGCGTCGGCAGGTCGCCGGCGAACCGGTTCGGCGGCCGGTGGTCTTCCCACCACGGCTGATCGATCACGAAGAACACCTTCAGCAGCGGGATGTCGATGACCTTGTTCAGCTGCGCGGCCACCGGTCGCGGAAGTCCGAGTCGTTCAAGTGGACGTTTCGGCAGCGCGAGAATCACTTCGCGCGCCGTCACCGGCGGCTGGTCCGTGAAGTGCAGCCGCACCAGCGACGCAGACTCGCCGTCATGGCGAGCGAGCGATGTCAACGTGTGACGGCGATGCAGCGTCACGATACCGGCGAAGTCGCTTTCGAGCAGCGCCACCAGCTTGTGTGTGATGAGCCCCATGCCGCCGCGGATACCGCGCAGCGATTCGCTGCTCTTGATGTTGCGCAGCCACACAATCAGGTGTTCGGCGGCGTTCGGATTCTCGCCAATCAGGTGGTAGTAGCTGCCCCAGTCGCGAATGCGCAACACCGCCAGGTGCGTGAGCACCTCGCTCAGCAGATTCCAGAAGCCGATGTTGCGCAGGTGAACGCCGTTGATGCGCGCGTCGTTGCGGATGGCGTTGTAGCTGGCATCGCCGAGGCTGAGGATGAAGTCGTGCAGCTCGCCCTTCCAGTAGCGACGGTGGCGCGATGCGGCGGACGTGATCTGACGCCAGCAGTCGTTGGCCGCCGCGTGGCCCCAGTCGACCTGCCGCCCGTTCAGCAGCGCGTCTTCGTGGATCAACTCAAAGATGCGACGCACGGCCAGCATCAGCAGGTCGAGCGGCGACTTCTGTTCCGCCTCTTCGCCGGTCAGGTGATACGAGGCGTCGGGCGGCTCTTCAGACGTATACGGCGGGAACTTGACCAGATCTTCGTCGCGCGTGGCGGCGCTCTCTGGTTCCGAGATGCCGAGCGTGTCGAGTAGTCCGCGCAGGAGCGGCTGCACGCGTGGCTCGATTCGCATCGGGCCAAATTCAGCGCGGTAGAAGTGCGCCTTGCGCGCCGGATCGATCGCTGGATCGTACGGGTCGGCGACGCTGCTGACGTGCGCGCTGTATGGGTTGAGGTCGATGGTCCACGTTTCGATACGACCGCCGAAATAGTCGTTCGCTTCGTAGACGTGAATCTGCAGCCCGGTGCCGTCGGCGCGGACGCCGCCGATGGTCACCGGCTTCCGTTCCTTGATGCGGCGCGCCAGTTCCAGCGCGCAGTACAGCCCTGAAATGCCGCCGCCAACGATGGCGATGTCGAGGGGGGCGGTGTCGGACGAAGCGGTCATCAGAAGGTCTCCAGGCAGAGACTATTCTGGACCAATACAGGGACGGGGACTGGGACAGGGGAGATCGCTAGGGGCGCGCGGCGGGGAGCGCCAGTGCCGCGTCGGCGCCCTGAGCCAGCGACGCCCCAATCCACGAGGCGATGGTCGGCGCAATCTGCGTCATGCGCACAACACCGAGAGAGCCGCCCGCGCCGACGTTCGGACCGTTCATCACGAGCGACGCATGCATCGCGGTCCGTGTCGGCGCAAAACCGTGTCCTCCGCGCGAGCCAGCGCGCGTGAGCAGCGGCTCGTGCCAGGCGCCGGTGTAGAAGCCGTCTTTCATGTCGATGCCAAACACGGCGCGCGGGTCGGCGCCCATCGTCTGCAGGTCGCTCTGCGTCCAGATCGTCTCGATGCCGTTGGCTGGATTCGCCGCGAGATCATTCAGGACCTTGGCGACGCGGCCGCGCAGCAACTCGTCGTCTGGTCTGCTCAACATGACGAATCCTGAACCGCCTGCGGTCTGAAAGTAGGCGTCCCACCGGCGAATCCTGCCGTAGTCGTCTTCCTCGAGAAGACCGGCTTCTTTGAACGCAAAGTTCGGACGCAGTTCCTGCTCGGTCGCCTGAAATCCGTGGTCTGACACCACCACGATGTTCGTGCGTGATCGCAGACCGGCTGCATCCACGGCATCGACCATCCGTTTCACCTGCGCATCCGCGTTCTCGATCGCGGCAAGCGCCTCGGGTGCGTCTGGCCCAGGGACATGCTCGCGATCGTCCACGTCGAACAGGTGCACCAGCATCAGGTGCGGCCGATAGGTACGAAACACCCACGTAGCCACCGACATGTAGTCGGCGTCGTTCATCGGCCACGGCACGCGGTTGCCCGCGGCCTCATAGGTGTCGAGCAGACCAATCGGGTGCGTGAGGGCGCGGACCAGATTGGCCCAGATCGGATGCGCGTAGACGCCGCCGAACTCTGGCACCAGATAATCGGCAGGGGCATCGACCGTGACCGGCCAGTTCACCGCGGCAGTCGAGTGCCCGGCGACGTTCGCTGCGCTCAGCAGCGTCGGCACCTTGATGTCGCGCGCATACCAGTACCAGCTGCCGCCCGAGGTGTCGTCGATGTCGAGAATGCGGTTGTCGAAGATACCGTGGACCGCGGGCGGCACACCCGTGATCAGCGTCGTGTGCGACGGATACGTGTTGGTGGGGGTGACGCCGATGACGCCATCCGCCCACGCACCACCGCTTGCCAGGCTGCGGAGCGTCGGGATCTTCGCCGGTCCCGGCTGGGTGTAGACCGACGGCTTCAGCCCATCGATGGAGATCACGATCACATAGGGCGGCTCCTGGGGAGGCGCGCACGCGACCATCGCCACCATCGCCAGTGCAGCTAGCAGCCGTACGAATGACATGACATAGTGTCGCCTCACTCCTGTCCTGTGGGCGTTGACGCGCACGCCTTCCAGTTTGACCCCATCTGGGGTCAGCATTACCATGTGTTCATGGCTGACTTGAAAGTGCGGCAGCTCGACGACGATGTCGCCGCGGCGCTTCGCGCGAGAGCGGGTCGCAAAGGTATCTCGCTGGAAGAGGAAGTGCGCTCGACACTGGCCGCGTCCGTAGACGCAAGGCGGGCTGCATTTCTTCGTCGCGCGTTAGCGGTCAGGTCCGCAACCGCCGCCAGGAACGGTGCGGCGGAGTTCGAGAGCACCCGCCTGATTCGGCGGGAGCGCGACAAACGTGGCTGAGACACCACCAGCCTCCGGTGTGCTCGACGCGTCGGTCGTCGTCAAACTGGTGGTCATGGAAGCGGGCACAGCAGAAAGCCTGGTGGCTTTCGAACGTCCCATTCGATGGTTGGCGCCACGGCTGATGACCGTCGAAGTCGCGTCAGCCCTGCGTCAGAAGGTTGCGGGGCAGGTGTTGTCTGCGGTCGATGCCTCAGCGGCACTGGCTGCGATGCTCGATGCCGTCGCCGACGGCGTCATCGAACTAGCGGACGACGAAGCGCTCGTGTCTGGAGCCTTGAATCTGGCGCTGTCACTCGAGCATAAGGTGCCCGATTGTCTGTACCTGGCTCTCGCCGAGCGCGAGGGGGCCCTTCTGGTTTCCGCCGATCGCAAGCTGCTTGCCCTTGCCAGACGTCGAGGGATTGACGTCGTTGTCATTCCGTCCACTTGACGACGACCTCCCGCGCCAATCACCGCGAACTGGCCAGCTGTTGCTGCAGGAAGTCGACAACGCGCTCGAATGGGTCGAAGCCGAACGCTTCGCCAATCGACGGTCGCAGATTCGAGTTCGCGTTCACGTCGTAGAACACCCGTCGCCCATTGTCGGTCTCGAGATACTCGATGCCGCCGATATCCAGCTTCGCGGCACGGACAATGCGTGTGGCGGTGGCCACCGCGTCCGCTGGCACGTCAGGGTATGGAAAGAACTCCACGGGGGCAGCTGCGACCTGTTCAGGCACCTCGCAGATGCCCGTCCCCTCGTCCGGATTGCACACCGGCGACGGGCAGAGGTTGAAGCGACCGTGCGTCTTGACGCGCATCGCGTAGAGCAGCTCGCCGCCAAGAAATTCGAGCCTGACGATTCCCTGCTCCGGATCGTGCGGCAGGTACTCCTGCAGCAGGAACAGGTTGTCGGGAAGCCAGATGCCGGGATCGGCAGCGAAGATCGCGTCGACGTCGTCGAGCGAGTTGACCACCTGAATGCGTGCGCCGCTCCCGCCTTGATCGGGCTTCAGCAGCGCTGGCCAGCGGATTGAAGACTCGTAGGCGCGAAGTGCCGTCGGGTCGTTGAACGTAATTGAGTGCGGCGTGTCGATCTGTAGCGTCCGTAGCAGCGTCGCCTGAGCGCTCTTGCTGAGTTCGAGCGCGAAGACGTCCGCGCCGTTCAAGACTTTGACGCCGAGCAGGTCGAGCGTGCGCATGTAGGCGAGGGCCAGCGGTACCGCGCGGGCATTGCCGCGGACGTAGGCACTCGGGCTGGCCTGGTTGAAATAGAGCCGCGCGAACGGCGTGTCGTGGTTGCTGAAGGCGGCTCGCGTCAGGTCGAACGCGCGGTAGCGAACGCCTCGGCGCTCGAGAGCGGCAAACAACGGCTTCTGCCACTCCGGGTGTTCGTGCAGGACGACGAGGTCGATGGACGCCATGACAGTGTGCTGATTGTAGAATGCGTCGTGCGTCCTTCAGCCGAATTGCACTCACAGTTCGGCGATCTCGACATCTATCTCTTCGACCAGATTCAACGCGGCCGGTTCGACGAGCGTCGGCGGATTCTCGATGCCGGCTGCGGCGGCGGCAGGAACCTGCCGTACTTCCTGTCCCACGGATTCGATGTGCGCGTCGCCGATGCCGATGCGGCCGCCGTTGGCGCCGTGCGCAGGCTGGCGGCGGCGATGGGCGCATCGCTTCCGGACGACCACTGCTACTGCGGCCCTCTCGATGTGCTGCCCTGGGCCGATAGGTCTGTTGATGCCGTGATCTGCAGCGCCGTGCTGCACTTCGCGCGTGACGAGCACGATTTCGCGGCCATGCTCAGGGAGATGTGGCGCGTGCTGGCACCCGGCGGCCTTTTCTTCGCGCGCCTCGCTACCAGCATCGGCCTCGAACGCCACCTCGCGGCGCCGGTGGGCCGCATGCGATTGCCAGACGGTTCAGATCGGTTCGTGGTCGACGAGGCGACCTTGCTGCGCTGGACCGCCACACTCGGCGGTACGCTCGCCGATCCGATCAAGACGACCAACGTGCAGAATCTGCGCTGCATGACCACGTGGGTGCTGGCCAGGTAAGGCCCGTGTCCCGCACATAACAATCGATGGGAGGCGTGATGTCACAAGTGAAGCTCGACGATGCACGACGCGTGATTGCGGCGGCGGAGAAGAAGGCGGCCGAGATTGGCCAGCCGATGAATATTGCGGTGGCCGACGAGGGCGGCAACATCGTCGCGCACGTGCGGATGGATGGCGCCTGGATTGGCAGCATCGACATCTCGATGAAGAAGGCCTATACCTCGCGCGCGTTCGACATCGAAACAAAAGATCTGGCAACGCACTCGCAGTCGGGCGGACAGTTCTTCGGCATTCATGCGTCGAACGACGGGAAGATCATGATTTTTGCCGGCGGCATTCCGCTCAAGAAACACGGCAAGGTCGTCGGTTCCATCGGCGTCAGTGGTGGATCGGGTGATCAGGACCACGCCGTGGCTGAGGCGGGGGCCGCAGCTTACTAATCGAGAATCGGATCGGCTCTTGCTGAGTGGAGGGTTGGAGGAACCATGTCCGATCCGACAAAGAACCCGCGCGACGAGAAGTTCATGAAACGGCTGCAGGAGGAGCAGTCAGAGGCGCACGATCTCGACGAAACGGTCGACCCGCGTGCTGACGATCTCGAAGTGAAGGATGAGCCGGATACCAGCCCGGAGAATACGTAGCAGGTCCGCAGGGCCGCGAGCCTGACATTCTTGTCTCGCGATCTCAGACAAATTTGATCAGTTGTTTCCGTCGGCTCAGAGGTCCACACTGGCGACTACACACCGACGGAGGGGCTGCATGCTTGACCCGATGAGTTCGCGCGACGATGAGTTTGTAAGGCGTCTGCACGAGGAGCAGTCGGAGGTCGAGGATCTCGATCACCTCTTCCAGGCGCACTCCGCCAATCTGGAGATCGAAGACGAGCCGGACACCAGGCCGGAGAACACCTGACGCTCATCTTCAAAGCGTCCTTACGCGATCTTGGTTTCGAGCTGCTGGCGGAGGTCGGCCAGCAGCGCCTCGATCATCTTCTTGGCGTCGCCGAACAGCATGTCGCAGTTCGGCTTGTAGAACAGCGGATTCTCGACGCCGGCATAGCCGCTGGCCATCCCGCGCTTGAGCACGATGCAGCGGTCAGCCTTCCACACTTCCAGAATCGGCATGCCGTAGATGGGCGACGAGGGATCTTCGAGTGCGCCAGGGTTCACGATGTCGTTGGCGCCGATGACGATCGTGAGGTCCGTTTCCGGGAGGTCGTGGTTGATCTCCTCCATCTCCAGCACGATGTCGTACGGCACCTTCGCCTCGGCGAGCAGCACGTTCATGTGTCCCGGCAGACGGCCGGCCACAGGATGGATGGCGAAGCGCACATTGGCGCCACGGCTGCGCAACAGCTTGGTGAGTTCGTAGAGCGGGTACTGCGCCTGCGCCACGGCCATGCCGTAGCCCGGCACGATGACGATGCTCTTCGACTCGCGGAGCAGCTCCGCGGCGTCGTGCACCGAGATGCTGGTCACTTCACCCTCAGGGGCAGGTCCTGCACTCGACGCCGCAGGTGTGGCTCCGAATCCTCCGAAGATCACGTTGACGATGGAACGATTCATCGCCTTGCACATGATGTAGCTGAGGATCGCACCGCTCGAACCGACCAGTGCGCCGGTGATGATGAGCAGGTCGTTCTCGAGCATGAACCCGGCCGACGC
>CADEEX010000022.1:0-10892 GCA_902826465.1 uncultured Acidobacteriota bacterium | reverse complement strand
CCAGTGCGCCGGTGATGATGAGCAGGTCGTTCTCGAGCATGAACCCGGCCGACGCCGCCGCCCAGCCGGAGTAGCTGTTCAGCATCGACACCACCACCGGCATGTCGGCGCCGCCGATGGCCACGACGAGGTGGACGCCGAGCACGGCAGAAATGAGCGTGATCGTCAGCAGCGGCAGAAACCGCGCCGGTCCCTCGGCACCGACGAACATGATGCCGAGCAGGACGCACGCCGTCACCATGGCCAGGTTGATGAAGTGGCGGCCCGGCAGCAGCACCGGCTTGCCACCGAAGGTGCCTTGCAGCTTGCCGAATGCGACAACTGACCCGGTGAAGGTGATGGCGCCAACGAAGATGCCGATGATCGTTTCGATCTCGTGGATGCGCGCCTCGACGCCGGTCAGATGGGCGCCGCCCACGCCCGCGCCAAAGGTGCCGGCGAATCCGACCAGCACGGCGGCGAGACCCACGAAGCTGTGCAGGATGGCGACGAGTTGCGGCATCGACGTCATCTCGACCCGCGCCGCCAGCACGGCGCCGATCACGGCGCCAATGGCGAGCGTGCTTCCCAGCACCCCATACGCCGTGACACCCGGACCGAACACCGTCGCGCCAACGGCGATGAGCATGCCGATGATGCCGAGCACGTTGCCACGGCGCGCGGTCTTCTGTGCCGACAGGCCGGCGAGGCTCAGGATGAAGAGCACGCCGGCAATGAGATAGGCGACGACGAGCAGTGACTGAGGCATTAGCGCGAGAACATCCGCAGCATGCGCTGCGTGACCATGAAGCCGCCGGTGATGTTAATCATGGCAAGCAGGATTGCGATGCCACCAAGGATGACTGCGGGTGACGAGAGCGGGCCGCTCACCTGCAGGATGCCGCCGAGGATGATGATGCCGCTGATGGCGTTGGTGACGCTCATCAGCGGTGTGTGCAGTGCTGCCGACACGTTCCACACCACCTGCCAGCCGACGACGCAGGCAAGGACGAACACCGTGAGGTGGGTCAGGAACGACGGCGGGGCCGTGAGACCGAGGCCGATGCCGGCCGCGGCAAGAATGAGCGCGCCGATGGCCTGTCCGATGCCAGAACTCTTCTGCGCGTCTGGTCCCTGACCGCCGACCATCGGGACGGCCGCTTGCCGCGTGGCGGCTGGCACCGGTGGCGCCTCGCGCTTGGGCGGCGGCCACATGAGCTTGCCGTTGAGCAGGACCAGCGCGCCGCGGACCACCTCGTCTTCAACATCGACGTGAAAGTGGCTGGCGCCGCCCATGTCCGCGAGGAGCGCCGTGAGGTTGTTGCTGTAGAGGAAGCTGGCGGTCGGCGCCAGCCGGCTCGGCATGTCGACGAAGCCGATGATGTGGATGCCGTGTTTTTCGACAACCGTGCCCGGCTCGGTGAGCGCGCAGTTACCGCCGTTCTCCGCCGCAAGGTCGACGATCACCGACCCCTTCTTCATCGACTTCACCATCTCCTCGGTGATGAGGATGGGCGCCGGACGGTTGGGGATGAGCGCGGTGGTAATGATGATGTCGACGTCGCGTGCCTGCGCCGCGAACATCTCCATTTCCGCCTTGATGAACGCCGGGCTCATCTCCTTGGCGTAACCACCGCCGCCTTCGCCCTCTTCCTGCACGTTGAGCTCGATGAACTCGGCTCCCATGCTCTTCACTTGCTCTTTGACGGCCGCGCGCGTGTCGAACGCGCGAACGATCGCGCCGAGGCCGCGAGCGGCGCCAATGGCGGCCAGACCGGCCACGCCGGCGCCGATCACCAACACCCGCGCGGGCGGCACACGTCCGGCCGCCGTCATCTGCCCGGTGAAGAAGCGGCCGTAGAAGCTGGCGGCTTCGATGACGGCACGGTAGCCGGCGATGTTGGCCATCGACGACAACGCGTCCATCTTCTGCGCGCGGGTGATGCGCGGAATCTGATCGACGGCGATGGCCGTGAGCTTGCGGGCGGCGAGCTTCTCGAGCAGTTCGGCGTTCTTGCCAGGCCAGAGGAACGCGATGAGCGTGGTCCCCTCCGGCATCAAGTCCGCTTCATGCACCCCGAGCTCCGGATGCATGCCGGGCGGGTTGAGCTTGAGGACGACCTCGCCGCTCTGCCACAGCGTGCGCGTGTCCTTGACGACCGTGGCACCGGCCGCCGCGTAGTCGTCGTCGGGAAACGACGCCGCGGCGCCAGCGCCAGCTTCAACGAACACCTTGAACCCGACCTTGGTGAGCTTGGTAACGTTCTCGGGGGTCGCGGCGACGCGGCGTTCGCCGCTGCGCGTTTCGCGCGGAATGGCGAGGGTCAACGGAACGGGACGTGCGGCCACCGACTCGGGCATCCGCGGAGTCTATCAAAGGACAGGGGTGCCGACGGATACCGGATTGCGGGATCCGAGCCCTTGCGGCGGTGGTCGGCCGGGCTGGCGGGACGAATTTGTCATCCCGCCGAACCCAAAAACGAAAATGAAGGAGGTCCAGGCAGATCGGTGCTGGTTGTCGCCTCGCGAGGTTAGACTTGGCCTCGGAGCGCCTATGACCGGTCGTCCTGCTGCCGTGGTCGCTGCGATTTATCTTTCGGCTACTTCCGCGTCCGGTCAGGCCTGGAATCGCGACGTGGTCTACGCCCAGCGCGTCGCCGAGCTGAAACGGGCGGTTGATGCGCGGCCGAACGACCCGAACGCCCTGGTCGATCTCGCGGTGTTCTATCTGAAACCGCTGGCACCGCGGACCGTGGCGGCTGCCGACGGCAAAGTCAGGACGTTCGACGTGCCGCTCAGGAACGAAGTGACCGGCCGGATCAAGAACACCTACGCGGTGCCCTGGGTATTCCGCGGCGATACCACTGCGGCGTGGCCGCTCCTGAGTCGCGCCATTCAACTCGATCCGCGCCACCTCCGCGCCGCCCGCGAACTGGCGATGTACTACCGCATGCGGGGCGATCTGGATCGCATGAAGCCGTACATGGAAACGGCGCTTCGCGCCAACCCGATGGATCTCGACATGTGCCGCCTCTATCTCGATCACCGTACGGGGCTGGCGCGCGTGCTCAACGACACGGCGACGGACCTGCGAACGCCAAAGAGTCGTGAGGAGGATCGTGCCGACGGTCGCTACCGCATCACGACGCAGCCGAGCGCGGCCGACTACGCGCGGGCCAATCAACTGGACGCGCAGGCCCAGGATGCCCGCCGCGAGGCTATTCGTCCGATGCAGGCGCTCGCCGGGACGCTCAGGGACGATCCGACCCGACCCTCGACCCCGGCCAAGCAGGCCACCTGGCGACTCGCGACCGGCATCTACTTCCAGTGGATCGGCGAACTCGAGAAGGCGGCCGGCACCGCGGGCGCCGGGCTCCGGGAGGATCCGACATGTCTCGACTGCCTCGACTACGTCATCGATCTCCTTCGAGGCACCCGCACGACCGAGACGCTCTCTCGTTACAAGGCAATCCTCGATCGCTGGAGCGGTGTCGATAGTTCACCGGTCTTCCTCGACGACGCACCGCGCGGCCTGCGTCGCTAGCCAGGCTCGTCCCTGTCCCTGTCTCCGTCTCCGTCTCGCACATCGTCCCCGTCCCCGCTGTCTTCCTCACTGGGCAGCACGTGCGCGAGCGTCGGCTGGTTCATCTGGTGCATCAGGTCCCTGATCTCTTCCGGGCGCATCGGTACACCGGCCAGCACGCCGGCTTCAAGCGCGACGCAGGCCAGCAACACGCGAAGCTTCGTTTTGAGCGACACAACGTCCTCACTCGCAGCCGCAGAACCCGGCCGCGCAGGTCTTTCGCGTTGACGTACGGTGGTGGCTACGCGAACAGGGCGAGGGCGGGTGGGGCGCGAGAGGTGCCGAGGGAGAGGAGTGAGACGGGCTGTTCGTCCGAGCACGCGGCCGTGCCTTCCAGGAGGACGGCGGCCGTATCGGGTGTCACCAGCCAGAGCGGGATGAACTCGGTGCAGACGGTCGTGGGCGTCGACGCGGGCAGCAGCACCGCGAACGCCACGAAGATGATGCACAGCACGGCGGTCGATTTGCGCGCCCGGTGCCTCATGGGAGTGGCGTCATTCTACCAATGAAACGGAGGAACCACGGCTAGCGGGGCGTCGTGCCGGAGGTGGCCACCGCACGCTCAGGCGGGAGTGAGCCATCCTGCGTCAGGAGCAAAGTGCCAACGTCGGACCGGAACTCGAGGCGAAACGTGACCATTTCTGGACGGACCGGTGTCGTCGCGCGGAATGTCGAGGTCTGTCCAGGGCCAACGGAGATGAAATCGACCAGGTCGGTATGCGACGCCACGGCGGTACCGCGCGCGTCGAACCAGGTCGAGACCACGTGCAGGTTGTTCAGCGGGTCTCTACCCAGGTTCCGCATCTCGCCCTCGATGTTCCACGACGTGCTGTACGGATCCAGGTAGGCACGCGATGAGATGAGCGCCACGAGCGTCGATGGCTGCGCACCGCCCCCAGCATTCAGCGAGATATCGGTGCCGGAACCACGTGAGAGGGTCGTCGCGGCTGAGGACAGCTCGCTTCGGAACAGCAGCGGTACGCCGATGAGGACGGCAATCACGGCGGTGATGCCGAACACGACGGCCAGCCCGGCGCCCGCTTGGGAGCGGCTCCGGTGGCGGCGTCCGGCAGAGTACGCGGAGCTGTGCTGTCGCGCCCCCCATACCCTCCCGCCGCACCCTCTGCAGCGATAGGGCACCTGGCCGGTGAGCCATCGCCGTGGGCGTTGGTACCAGTGCGTGTGCGTACGGGTGAGGTGTTCAGATCTGCAGTGAGAGCATCTCTGCTGCCCCGCACGCGGTTGATCGTCTTCGCGCGTCGATCTGCGCTGCGAACCGCGGCGCCCGTCGTTGTCTTTCGGCAACGGCATGCCAGAAGATACCTGCCTGGCGTCGCGATGTCGTCACAAATCGTTGAAGAGCTTGGACTTTCACGATATTTCAGCTCAGCCACAAATCTGAGCCGTTCGGGATTTGTAACGTGGGCGAAACATCAAGGTAACCGTCATGTAACTCACGATTGCCATCATGTCGCGTGCCGACAACTCGACCCGGCCGCCTGAGCCTCGTGCTCGTCGCGGTCCTTGCGCTTCTCGCCCCAACCTCCGCAACTGCTCAACCATCGAACGACGCGCTGCTTCGACTGCTGCTGATTCTTCGCGACCGTGGATCGATCAGCGCCGCCGAGTACGACGAACTGCGCCTGGCTGCAGGAGGCCCCGCACCGACAGCCACGCCCGCCGCTGCACCTCCGGCACCCGCGGCGCCTCCGCTCGAGGCCCGTGTCGCCGCACTCGAGGCGAAACCGGCACCCGTCGTTGACGACGCGGTGCGGAAAGCCCTGGCGGGGAAGTGGTACGAGCGTATCGGGCTCCGCGGTTACACGCAGTTCCGCATGACCGAAACGTCGGCCGGCGACGGCGTGCCGGTGGAAGTGCCGGCGGACCGGTCCGTCAACGAGAACGAGACGTTGATGATCAGGCGCGGCCGATTCATCTTCAGCGGCGACATCAGCGATCACCTGGCGCTCTACGCGCAGTCAGACTTCAACGCCTCGACCGGCGCCACCGACTTCTCGCTGCAGATGCGCGACCTGTATGCCGACATCGCGTTCGACAAGGCGAAGACGTTTCGCGCCCGCCTTGGCCAGTCGAAGGTGCCGTTCGGCTTCGTCAACCTGCAATCGAGCCAGAATCGGGCCGGCCTTGAGCGTCCCGATGCGCTGAACTCCGCGGTGGAAGGGGAGCGCGACCTTGGCGCCTACTTGATGTGGGCGCCGGTGAAGTCGCGCACGCTGTTTCGCGATCTCGTCAACAGGGGGCTCAAAGGCTCGGGCGACTACGGCGTCGTCACCGTCGGCGCGTTCGGCGGGCAAGGGCTGAATCGTTCCGATCAAAACGGCGACCTGCACTGGCTCGCGAGAGCGAGCTACCCGTTCCTGGTCGGTAAGAAGCAGATCGTCGAGTTGGGTGTCCAGGGCTACACCGGCAAGTACGTGACGACGACGCAGGCGATGAGCATCGGCGGTGCGTCGATCACGCCGACGCGGCCGGCAGAAGGGCAGACCGATGAACGCGTAGGCGTCACTGCGGTCCTCTATGCCCAGCCGTTCGGGATTGAAGCGGAATGGAACGTGGGGCGAGGGCCGGAACTGGCCGCTGACTTCCGTACGGTGGACACGGGACGGCTGCACGGCGGCTACGTGCAGTTTGCCTACCGGAACACCGGGAGCCGTGGCACCTGGTTCCCGTTCACCCGCTGGCAGTACTTCGACGGCGCCAGAAAGTTCGCGCGGAATGCGCCGCGGGCCCATGTCAACGAGATCGACTTCGGCCTCGAGTTTGCGAAGTGGTCGGAAGTTGAAGTAACGACGATGTTCACCCACACGATTGAGCGGTTGCGGACCAGTGCCTATCCCTACCTGCCGGCGCGCAACGCCAATCGCGTGGGTGTTCAGGTGCAGTGGAACTACTGAGTTAACGAGCGGCGAGCAGTTCGACCGCGAGGTCTGAATGCAACGCCGCCTGTTCGGCCGCCTCACGAGCGCCGCGCCGTGCGTCAATCGCCGCCTGGCGCTCGCGATTCCAGGCATTGTTCGCCATGGCCGTCTGCTTGTGTTCCACCGGGAAGCGGTTGCTGTAGAGACGCTTGGCTTCGGCTTCGTGCTTGACGGCCTTCGCGTTGAGGTCGGCCGCACGCGCGCGGAACTGCCGCGCCGCTTCGGCGTGGGCCGATGGCGTCTTCGCGTCCACGACGATCTGGTCGGGCTGCGACGCCTTCGAGCTCTGGGCTGCAACGGTGGGCACCGCAATCGCGGCAGTGACGATGAAGGCGCTGAGCGACGAGATGAAAGTGCGCATGTCTGAATCCTCCAATGTCCCGACCACCAATCAGGGAGGCCGGCGACACCCTTATTGGACTCGACCCGGCGGGGGGCTCGATATCCGAAGAATTACCTAGTCGCGTCGATTCCCTGGCCACCCGCTGAAGTTGCGCCGGTGGTTGCCGAACTTTCCTGAGATCGCCTGCGTGATCGAAGGAGGAGCCCGGTGAACCGTTCTGCTGTCGGCCTGTTGATGCTGTGCGCCGTGTCGGCGTGCGCAAAGTCGTCCACGACGCCGTCGGGCAACGTCTGCCGCAACTACCCGACCTCCCTCAGCTACGACAGCGGTTCGTCGATCACGGTCGTGACCAACGCGTTCGATCGCGGCTCGAAGCAGCTGACGACACGCTCGAGTCGCACGGCCGGGCCGGCGCTGACCTACACCATGGTCACCACCTATCGCTCCGTTGACGACTTCGTGGACGAGGTCCAGTCGATTCCGCCGCTGACCCTGTCCGGCGGCGTCGCCAGCACCGGCGACCTGCCCTACACGCAATCGAACACGCACGACGGCCAGCGGTTGACCCGCAGCATCGTGGGCGGCTCGTCGCCCGCTGACGTCGCCACCTACACCTACACCGCGTGGGATGGCAGCGGCCGCCCGACCGCTGGCATCCTGACCATCGCGCCCACCACGACCGCACTGACGCACTCATATAACGACGCGGCCCGCTCCGTCACCTCGACCGAGACGACCGGCAACGTCGTCGTCACCGTCACCCAAAGCTACGACGCCAACGGCAATCCGCTTCAGCGGACGCAGCAGAGCAGCTTCAATCCTGGCAGCGTGTCCACCCGCGCGACGACGGTGTCGGCCACCGCGCAGGTCTGCAAGTAAGCAGCGCCGAGGCGCGCCGCTCGGTACCGCCGATTCGTCATGGGCCGATGAGCCCGTGCTTCAGGGCGTACTGCACCAGTTCGGCGGTTGTATGCACGCCGATGTTGTCCATCACCTTGTACTTGTGCGCTTCCGCCGTCCGCGGCGAGATGTTCAGCGTGGCGGCGATCTCCTTGGCCGACTTTCCCTCTGCCAATAACTGCAGCACCTCACGCTGACGCGGTGTCAGTTCAACGGTCTTCCGGACGTGTCGGCGCGACGGATCCAGAAACTCTTCGAGAGCCGGCGTCCTGAGCGAGTCGGAGATGAACTGCCCGCCACGCATCACTGTGCGGATGGCCTCGATCAGTTCGTCGTGCGCCGAATGCTTCAGGACGTAGGCCGAGGCACCGGCCTCAATGGCCCGCGTCGCGTAGACGACGTCCGAATGCATCGTCAGGAACACGACTTTCGATGTGACACCGGCACCGCGCATCTTCCGCACGGCATCGATCCCGTTCAAGAGCGGCATCGTCATATCGGTCACCACAACGTCGGGTTGTTCGCGGATCGCGACCTCGACCAGCGCGACGCCGTTCTCGGCCGTGCCAACGAGATCGAAGTCTGCCTTGAGCAGTACCGCCAGGCCTTCGACGACGATGCGGTGATCGTCGGCAAGAACCACGCGTGGCCGTTTCATGATCGTGTCAGTTCCTGTTGTCCGGTTTCAGGTGGCGTCTTCATGAGCCGCACTGAAATCGTTGTCCCCTCGCCGGGACGCGACGTGATCCGCGAGCTGCCGCCGAGCAGCCGCGCGCGCTCCGCCATGCTCGCCAGGCCGAGACCCGGTCGCCACGACGGGGCGGTGGTGTCGTAGCCGCGGCCATTGTCGGCAATCGTCAACATCACCTCGGTGCCGGTGCCATCGAGGTGAATCTCGACGTCGCTGGCGTCGGCGTGAGTGTAGGCATTGCGAAGCGCCTCCTGCACGACACGGTACAACGCGATCTGTGTCTCACGGTCGATGCCATCGAGCGAGCCGCCGTGGGTGAGCCGCACGGGGGGACCACCGCGTTCGAAGAAGCCGCGGCACTCGCTCTCGATGGCGGCGAGCAGCCCCAGATCGTCGAGTACGCTCGGATGGAGACGTCGTGACAGCCCGTGGACGTCTCTGGCAATCTGCGCGAGGTCGGCATGCACGCGTGTCAGGGCGGCAGGATCGGTGCGACCGGTCGCCTGCTCCGCCAGGTTACCGATGGCGATCGAGGCGGCCGCCAGGCGCTGCGACAGGTCGTCGTGCAGCTCCCTGGCGATGCGGCTGCGTTCGTCCTCTTGCGCCCGAATCAGGCGTGCCGCCAGCTCACGCAGCTCGTGCTGCTGCACGGTGAGCTGCTGATTGGCGCGGTCGAGATCGTCGCGAGATACGGTGGTCCGCTCGAGTCGCTCGGCCATGGCGTTGAACGACAGCGCCAGCTGTCCGATCTCGTCAGCAGACTCGGCAGGCAGGCGCACCTGGAAGTCGCGCTGCGACAGCGCCCGCGTGCCTTCGACCAGCGCCAGCACGGGGCGTGTGACCGACTCCGCCAGCAGCCACGCGGCGACCAGAAACGCCAGCGTCACACCGCCACCGACGAGCAGCAGACGGCGCAGCAGTGCCGAGGCAGGCGCAAAGGCCTCCGCGCTCTGCATCTCGGCGACGATGAACCAGTGCAGACCCGGCAGATCGAGCCGCGCGTGTGAGCGCAGGACCTCTGCGCCGACGAAGTCGGTGCCGAGTTCGGTGCCCTGCGTCTCGCCGGTCAGTCGAGCGGTGACAGCGGCTGGAATGGCGAGGTTGAGGATGGCGGTCCCGTGGCGCCGAATGCGCCCGATGACATCGGCTGGAACGCCGCTCGACGCCACCGCGCTCAGGAACCGTTCCGAGTCTTCGATCTCTGCCCGCACGTCGCTGCGCAGCGTGCCATCGGCGGCCACAATGTAGGTGTGGCCGGTCTGCCCCAGACCTTCGTCGGCCCAGTCGCGATCGCTCGTCATCATCCGGTTGACGCGATTGATCGACACCTGAATCGCGAGCACGCCGATGGTGTTGCCGGCGCGGCGGATCGGCGCCGCGACGAATGCGGCGGGGGCAAAGTACGAGGCCGGATACGGCGCGTAGTCTTCGATCACGGCCATGTCGGTGTCGGACACCTGCAGCGCGCGGGTATAGGCCCTGGCCAGCGCCGTCTGTGAAAACGGCGGCTCGGTCACGCGCTGTCCGAGATCGATCTCCTTGAACACCGAATACAGGATGCGGCCGTCGCGTGCGTCGATCAGGAAGACGTCGTAGAAGCCGAACACCGTCTGGTAGCGGTGCAGCGTCGGGTGAAACCGCGCGTGCGCGTCGCCGTAGGCGGACGGCACCTTCGGCTCGAGCAGGAGGTCTTTCGAACCGACCGGATGCGGATTGGCCACGATGAACTGATGCTGCAGGGCGCGCGTCTTCGCATCGGCGGGGAACCAGTCGCGCGCGACATCCTGCTCGGACAACTGGCCGGCGACACGGGGCACGAACGTCGCGAGGTAGTGCCGGCGCAGTTCCTCGTACTGTGGATCCTCGGGCCCGACCGGCGTCAGGGTGTTCCAGGCCGAGCGGAACGCTTCGAGGGCCGACACGCCGGATTCGTCGGCCGACAGGGCGAGCACGTGCCCGGTCAGGTCGCGGACGTAGTCTTCGACCAGCCGGCGCTTGGTTTCGCGTACCGCGGTGAGGTGATCGGTGGTCGCGCGACGCAAGGCCTGGGTCGCGCCGCTCGTCGCCTGCCACGCGGTGACGGCAATGGCGAGGAGGCCGAGCACGAAGAACGAAGCCTGAAGCTTGGCGCGGTACGACATGACGTTCCGGCGCCCATTCTACGGCGCGGCGGAATCAGGGGAGGCGCACGAACTTCTGCGCGCGTCGCCCGGTGCCGACCTCTGCCGTATAGAGGTTGCCTTTCGAGTCAACCGCCACGTTGTGCAGGAAGACGAACTGGCCAGCGTAGTGGCCGATGCGGCCGATGCTGCTCAACTCGGTCATCGACGCGCGATCGAAGACGTGAATCTTCCCATTGCCGGCGTCGGCCAGGTAGAGGAACTGTTGTCCCGGGTCAGGGGAGAAGGCAATCGAGAACGCCGTGCCGAGGAGCCGCGTCTTGCGCTCCACGAACAC
>CADEEX010000021.1:17349-23407 GCA_902826465.1 uncultured Acidobacteriota bacterium | reverse complement strand
ACAGATGCCCACGCTGGAACACATTCGACCAGACGGTGAACGACGTCTCTGGCGTCCCGGCGGCCTGCGCCCACGACAGCGCCACGGGCTTCGGCAGGCACTGCGGCGCCGGTGCCACGCAGAACTCGGCGTAGCCCCCTCCCGACAGCAGCGCACACACCTCGTCCCCTTCGTGCCACGCATGGACGTCCGCGCCGAGCTGCGCGATCGTGCCCGCCACCTCGAGTCCCAGCAGGTCGGGCGCCCCAGGTGGTGGGGGGTAGCGCCCCTGTCGCTGCAACACGTCGGGTCGGTTCACGCCCGCAGCCTTGACGGCGATCAGCACCTCGCCAGTGCCTGGCACCGGCACCGGCCGCTGAACCAGCTTCAAGACATCGGGGCCTCCGAACTCGGAGATCTCAACAGCGCGCATCAACAAATGACCACCCCTAAATCACCCAATCACCAAATTGCCCAATCACCTAATCACCCAATTACCCCCTCGAACGCTCCGCGCGTCGTCGCGCGCTCAATCACCACGCGAGTGAGAGCGATCGCCACGCCCAGGGCCATCACCAGCAGCGACGCGACAGGTCGCGCGTCGCTGGCCAGCGCGCCGTCGACGAGTAGTGCCGCGCCGATCGCGACATCCGTCACGGCCGTGACCGCTTGCCCACGCAGGCGCTCAACAGGGAATGAGCGGTGGTTCTGCCGCTCGGCAAACAGCAGATGGCCGCGGAACACCGCAGCAACAACGGCGAGAATGCCGACAAACGGAAACAGCACGCGAGGGACGCCCGGCATCCATTCCTTCGCCTGCCAGGCGGCGGCGGTCGCCAACAGATAGAAGGCGATCACAATCAGCTGGTGCCGCCGCCACCAGGCGACCACCGTTGCCCCGCCCACTCGGATGACCGGCGTTTCAAGCGTCAGCGCCTGACGAAACGCCGCCGCCGTTGCGAAGCGATCCTCCGGGGCCTTTCGCATGGCGCGGTCGATCACCGCGGCGAGGCCCGCGCCGAGATCGGGGCGCAACGCCTGCAGCGGCGTCGGCTGACTTTCGATGACGCGCGCGGCAATGCCCATCGGCGTGGCCGCCTCGAACGGATGGACTCCCGTCGCCAGCTCGTACAGCACCACGCCCAGCGCAAACACGTCGGTTCGGGCGTCGGCCGCGCCGCCATTGAGTTGCTCCGGCGCCATATACGCGGGCGTCCCGATCACGGCACCTGGCAGCGTCAATCGCCTCCGGTCGGCGTCCTCGAACGAGGGATGCTCGACCAGCGCCAGGCCGAAGTCGAGAATCTTCAACCGGCCGTCGCGCGTGCGCATGATGTTCTCGGGCTTGAGATCGCGGTGCGTCACCCCCTGCGCATGCGCGGCCGCCAGCGCGTCTGACAACTCGCGCGCAGCGCCCGCCACGGCGGCAGGCGTCGATCGATCTCCCCGTTGAATCTCGTCGCGCAACGCACGTCCCTCGAGATATTCAGTCACGACGACGATCCGGTCGTCCACCTCTTCGAGGGCGAACACCGCGCAGATGCCCGGGTGGGACAGCAGGGCGGCGGCACGGGCTTCACGTCGCAGACGCTCACGCTGCGCCGGGTGGTGCGCGACGGATGCCGGCAGCAGCTTCAACGCGACCGGGCGATTCAGACGGGTGTCGGTCGCCAGATAGACGCGTCCCATACCGCCACGGCCGATCTCGCGCTCGATGCGATAGGCGCCGATCAGCTCGCCCGACGACGCCGGCACGTCATCGTCAGACTCGTCGAACAGCGATGCCACCGGACTGGTCATGAACTGACCGGCCAGGCTGTGGTGCTCGAGGAGCGAACGGACTTCGGCCGCAAGACCGGAGTCGACACGAGCGACCTCTGCGAGCCGACGCTCCGCGTCGCGTTGGTCGACCTCAACGATCTCTTCGAAGAGACCGCGTACGCGCTGCCAGTCGGCGCTCATGCGGCGGTGCCGCCCAGCTCTCGAAACAGCCAGGCACGCGCCAGAGCCCAGCGCCGTTTCAGCGTCGCCGGCGACATCTGCATGGCGTCTGCGGCTTCCTCGTTGCTCAACCCGACGAAATAGCGCAGCTCGACGATGCGTGCCTGCTCCGCGTCAACAGCCTCGAGTCGATCCAGGGCGTCGTTGAGTGCCGGCAGCATGGCGTCGCCTGGCCGCTCCGCGATGAGCGAATCGTTGAGCGACACACGATTCAATCCGGCCCAGCGCTTCTCCGCGCCGCGCGCACGTGCGCGATCGACCAGAATCTGCCGCATCGACCGCGCCGCAATCCCGATGAAGTGCCGCCGATCGGTCCACGGGCTGCCCGCCACCGCCAGCCGGAGATACGCCTCGTGCACTAACGCCGTGGCTTGCAGCGTCTGCCCTGGGCGCTCCCGACGCATGTACGAGGCGGCAATGCGCCGGAGTTCGTCGTAGACCGCCGCCGATGCGGCGTCAGCAGCCTCAGGCCGAGACGGTGACACGAGGGGATTGTAGCAACTCCGGTCCGCCGGTCTGCAGGTTCAGGGGCACAGGTCCAGGTCCATAGGTCCAGCTCTGAGCCGATCTTGGGTCACATTCCGCACTACCGTATAGGAGGCGCGTCCGTGTTCCTGGCAAGACGACTCACTGCAATGCTCCCGCTGCTCGTGGCGACGGCTACCGCCGCGTACGCGCAGAACGCGGGAACTCCAGCGCGTGCGCCGATTGAGGTCGGCATCAGTCTCGGCAAGCTGGCGCCGCGCATCTATGGCGACTTCTCCGGCTACGACATCAGCGAGCCGACCGCCGACCTCCGCGTGTCGGTGCCGGTGTCGCCGCGATGGGCCGTTGAGGGGGTCGTGATGGTTGGCCGGCGCGACGCTGGGTTCCACGAGCGGACCGAAGGGCTGTACTTCGTCCAGCTGAAGCAACGGCTGTACTCGGCTGAGCGGCGCCGACTCCGTCCGTTCCTCACCTACGGCCTGGCCGGCTACTACGCGCACGTGTACCAACCGGCGTCCGACATCGCCCAGCCGGGAGGCATCATCATCCATCGCCCAGCCACCACCTTCCGCGAGCTCGATCCGCCGTATGCGACTGCGGTCGGCGCGGGCGTCGATTACCGTGCGTCACGCTGGCTGGCCCTCAGAGCCGACACGCAGATGGTGTCGATCCTCTATCTGCCCCTGCTGGTGCGCAGTTCGATTGGTGTGTCCATACCGATCGGGGGCGGCTATTCGACGAACTGATCCGGCAGCAGCGCCAGTACTGGATACTGACGCCGGAGTTGATCCACGCGCCCTGCGTACTCGGCCCGCGGAAATTCGTGCCGCAGCAGCCGTTCCTTCAGTCGGACGATCTCGAACTTGTAGAGATCGCGCACGAACGTGCGCACCAGCCCTGGAGAGGTTGCGGCGGTGGGCCTGACGCCATGACGGAGCAGTGCGGCCAGCACCTCGGGCTTGTAGACGAACGGTGCCTGCGTGCTGACCGGCTCAGGCGCCTCGCCAGCGTTGAACCGAACGGCGTCAGTCATCAAACGTGCGGCGGACCGCGTCGGCCGACGCCTGAATCTTTACGACGTGGCGCGGCTGCGCCATCACTTCAGCCAGCGCCGGCGGTATGTCGATCGGCCGGCCGATGATCGGCTCGACGATCTCGCCGAACTTGGCCGGGTGCGCCGTGGCCAGGAAAATACCGATGCGGCCCTTGTGTCTGGCCATCTCGCCATGCGCCTTGAGCCCCATGTAGGCGATCGCGGTATGCGGATCCATCAGGTAGCCGCGCTCTTCGTACACCTGCTTGATGGTGACCGCCACATCGGCATCAGCGAAGCGACAGCCGGCAATATCGCGACGCATCGCCTCCAGACTGTCGTTGTACAGCCATCGCATGCGTTCGAAGTTACTCGGGTGCCCAACGTCCATGGCGTTGGCCATCGTCTGTACCGAGGCCCGCGGCTCGAACCGGCCATGTTCGAGATAGGCCGGCACGACGTCGTTCGCGTTGGTCGCCGCCACAAAGCGTGTAATCGGCAGTCCCGCCCGCTTCGCAAAGAGACCGGCGGTGAGGTTGCCGAAATTCCCGCTCGGTGTGCAGACGACGATCTCTTTCGGGGCGGCCTGCTGCACGGCCTGCGCCACGCCGTGGAAGTAGTAGACCATCTGCGGCAGCAGACGGCCCATGTTCACCGAATTCGCCGAGGTGAGGCGGACCCGACGTCGCAACCCGGCGTCGGCAAAGGCCTCCTTCGTGAGCCGGTGGCAATCGTCGAAGCTGCCGGCGACCGCATAGGCGCGGACGTTGCCGTCCTCGGAGTTGAACATCGTCAACTGCGCTTCCTGCGTCGGGCTGACGCGCCCTTCCGGATACAGCACCACCACGCGGGTATGCGGTACGCCATGAAAGGCATGGGCCACGGCGCTGCCGGTGTCGCCGGAGGTCGCCGCCAGCACGGTCAGCGGCTGATCGCCGCTGTCGAGCGAGGCCAGCAACCGCGCCATCGTGCGCGCACCCACGTCTTTGAAGGCAAGCGTCGGACCATGAAACAGTTCGAGCGCGTAGATGCCAGGCTCGACCTCCACCAGCGGCATCGGAAAGTTGAGCGACTCGGCCACGATCGCCTCGCACGTGGTCGCGTCGAGATCGGGACGGGTATAGGGCCGCAGCACGCGGTAGGCGATCTCGGTGAGCGTGCGGGTGCCGAGCCGCTCGAGTTCGTGGCGCTGCCACGGTTCGATGGCCTCAGGCACGTAGAGGCCGCCATCTGGCGCCAGCCCTTCGAGCATGGCGGTCCGCAACGAGGCCACCCCGCTGGCCGGGTCGGGGTGCCGCGTGGTGACGAATCTCATGAGGCGATCACACGAGCGCCCTGCTCGGCGACCTGGGCCACGTAGGTCTGCGGTTCGCCCCCGATATGCGCCCGCACCGCCCTGGTCATGGCCTCGGCGACACGATCGGCGCTGGCCTGGCCGGCGCAGAGTGCGAAGAGTGCCGGCCCCGAGCCCGAGAGGCTCGACCCGAGGGCACCGGCGTCGGCCGCCGCCTGCTTGATATGAGCCAGACCCGGCACCAGCGGAGCGCGGCGCGGCTCGGCAATCGTGTCTTCGAGCGAGCGGCTCATGAGCGCGAAGTCGTTGGTATGCAGGCTGTGAATCAGCGCCCCAAGATTCGCCCATTGCTTGACGGCATCCGACAACGCCACCGTGGTGCCGAGCAGCGCTCTGGCTTTCGCCGTTTCGATCTCGAGCTCGGGGTGGATGACGACAGCCGTGAGTCCGCGCGGCACCGGCAACCGCACGATGTCCGGGGGCGATGCGCGGCGCACCAGGACAAATCCGCCGCAGATGCAGGGCGCGATGTTGTCGGCGTGGGCCGAGCCGGCACCGAGTCGCTCGCCTTCGTAGGCGTAGGTGATGAGCTGTTCCTGCGACGATCGGGCATTCAGCAAGGCATCGACCGCGACCACCGCTGCCGCAGCGCTCGCCGCACTCCCGCCAAGCCCGCTCGACAGCGGCAGCCCTTTGGTAATGTGGAGCGAAATGCCACGCGTCTCGCCGAGCGCCTTGAGCAGCGCCATCACGGCCACGCCCGCGGTATTCTTCGCCGCGTCCCGCGGCAACCGGCCGTGGTCGCCATCGATCCCCTCGATGTGCACACCGCTCGGCGCCCAGCGCGCCGTCACGGTATCCCCTGGTTCGTGCAATGCGAAGCCGAGCACATCGAAACCGCACGCAACGTTGGAAACCGTTGCTGGAGCGAACGCCGTCACTGAAGTCATGAGCGATAGAGGCTGCTGATGGTCGGGATGAGATACTCGCGGAACGCGCGGTCGGCGTCGTACTCTGGCCGGAATCCCCAATCGCTTCGCGCCGCCGTGTCATCGACATCGGCCGGCCACGAATCAACGATCCCCTGACGTTTCTCGTCGATCTTATACGTGATCTGCGCCTCAGGGAATGCCGCGACCACCAGGTCGCGGATCGCGGCCGCCGCGCGGCTGAACGCTGACAGATTGTAGGCGGTACGAGTCAGCCGCTCGCGCGGCGCCTCGGCCAGACGCCGGAGCGCGCCCACCGCGTCTGGCATGGCCATG
>CADEEX010000021.1:0-17339 GCA_902826465.1 uncultured Acidobacteriota bacterium | reverse complement strand
GGAATGGTCGTATCGGGCCGCACGAAGCAGGCATATGGTTGCCGCCTCGCCGCCGCGTGAATCATCTCGGGCGCGTAGTCGGACGTACCGCCCGACGGCACGGTCGTCGCCGAAATCAGACCGGGAAACCGTACGCAGCGGAAGTCGACCCGCGGGGTCACATCCACGGACAGCTGCTTGTAACGCGTCGCGTAGTAGCGCCCCAGTTCTTCGCAGTACAGCTTGTTGCACCCATACATCGTCGTCGGATGCGCGTAGTCGTCTTCCTTGACCCGGCCAACACGCATCTTGGTCGGCACATCAGGCAGGCCGAAGGCGGCGATTGACGACGGGTACACGAAAACCACCGGGCGGCCATGCGACTCGCCTTCGTGCTGTGCAAATTCGAGCAAATTCAGTGTCCCACCGACGTTCACTTGATGCGCCGTCAGTGGCGTGAACTCGGAGCGGGTCGACAACAGCGCGGCGAGGTGAAAAATACACTCCACCTCGAACTCGGCCAGCATCCGTTCGAGCAGATTGGCATCGTTGATCGACCCGGTGAACTCGCGGCGCACAAGGCGCGCGAGCGCGGGGTCGAGCGGGTTCACATCGAGCGTGATGATGCCGGTGTCGGCGGCCGCCAGGCCCGTGACCAGGGCGTGGCCAATCTCGCCGCCGGCGCCGGTAATGAGGACTACGGGTTTTCGCACGCCCGGATTGTACGACGCGAGGCCTATTCGCCCGATCGGGCGGCAGGACGACCGCGAGCACGCGGTGGTCGGCCTACGTGACGGTCCGCTCGTCGAGCACCTCGCGGACCACGCGGCTCAGCACGCTCGCGCTGCACGGCTTCGTGATCAGACGCCGCACGTTCGCCGCGCTGTCGGGATCGACGCTGGCCCCGGCACGATACCGCCCTGAGCAGAGCACCACCGGCGTATCGGGACGCAACCCGTAGATCACCCGGGCCATTTCGAGGCCGGTCACGTCCGGCATTTCGTAGTCGCTCAGCACAAGGTCGAAGGCCTCTGGCGCCCCGCGGAACGCCTGAATCGCGTCGAGCGACGAATCGCACGCGGTCACCCGATAGCCCAACCGCTCCAGGATGCGCGACATCACTTTGACAATCGCATCTTCATCGTCGACGAGCAGGATCCGTTCGCCCCGGCCCGTGGTCGGCGGCGGTTGCACCGGCTCCGGGCTCGCCGTCCCTGTGGACGCGGCTGGCAGGTACACGCGAACGGTCGTGCCCCCTGCCACTTTGCTGTCGATCGAGATGCCCCCGTGATGGCTTCTGACAATGCCGTGGACCACTGACATCCCGAGCCCCGTACCCTGTCCCACCACCTTGGTCGTGAAGAACGGATCGAACACGCGCTTGAGCGTCTCCTCGTCCATGCCGCGGCCGGTATCGCGGACCGCCAGGCAGGCGTAGCGCCCCGGATCGATGCCCATGCGCGCCGCGACGTCGGGCCGCACGGTCGTGCCTTCGAGCTGGACGACGATGGCGCCGGAGCGTCCCTCCATGGCATGCCAGGCGTTGGCGCACAGGTTCATCAGAATCTGGTGGATCTGAGTCGGATCCGCCACGACGTCTGGCACTTCGCCCGCCAGCGCCGCTTCGATCGAGACGGTGGCCGGTATCGTCGCACGCATCAAACGCGTCGCTTCCTGCACGATATCGGTCAAGCCCATCACGCGGCGCTCGTGTTCCTGCTGTCGGCTGAACGCCAGAATCTGTTGCACCAGATCGCGGGCCCGTTCGCTGGCCCGTTCAATCTCGAGCAGGCTGTCGTCCACGGGCCGGCCCTGCTCGGCATCGATCCGTGCGAGGCCAAGATTGCCGACGATGGCGCCGAGTATGTTGTTGAAGTCGTGCGCAATGCCGCCGGCCAGCGTCCCGATGGCCTCCATCTTCTGCGCCTGCAGCAGCTGCTTCTCGAGCCTCAGTCGTTCGTCCTCGGCCGCCTTGCGCGAGATTAGATTGGCGACGGATGCCGCAAACGACGAAAGCAACGACTTGAGATCGGCATCGAATCCGCGGTGCTCACCGATGGCCCCATAGAAGCCGAGCACGCCGGTCAAGCGGGAGCGCGACGTCAACGGAAACAGCAGGCACGACCGGTAGCCCCGTTCGTCGGCGTAGCGTCGTTCAGAACAATCGGCGGGCAGGTCGTCGAGCGATTCGACACAGACGACCCGTTGCGCCGTGAGTTCCTCCCGGAAGTACGCGTAGGTACCGACCCGCATGTCGCGCAGTTCGGCAATGACCGAGTCGGCAGGATTGGCGCACCATTCGTGCGTATTCAGCACTCGCTGGCCGTCTGCCGAGTAGACGAACAGCGCGGCGCGAGAGAGACTGCCGAACTCGGCAAACGCCTTCAATGCCGATTCCACCCCGGCATCGAACTGCGACAAGTCCATCTCGATGAACCGCTGCGACAGTGACGACAGCAGCGACTCTCCCCGCACGAGTCGCGTCAGCCGCAGTTCTGTCTGCTTGCGCTCGGTGATGTCCTGCATGACACCGCGACCCCTGATGGTCTTGCCAGAGGCGTCCTTCACGATCGTGAAGCGCATCGAAATGAAGCCGGTGGTACCGTCAGCGCGGATGCACGGGTGTTCGAGCTGTCGCGTGTAGTTGGGGTCGGTCGTGGCGAGGGCGGCCAGTAGTTCGTTGCGATTGCCCCGAATCTGCGGCGGCAGAAACCGCTGGGCGTAGGTCGTGAGCGGCATCTGGTAGCCGCCTTGCTCGGCCGCCGTCGTGCGGAGCATCCGGAAGATCTGGTCGTCCATGGTCACGACGCTGGTCTCGAGGTCGAGTTCCCAGCATCCGAGCTGCCCCAGTTCCATGGACAGCTCGAGCGATGACCGATCCTGTTCAATCTGGGCCTCGACGGCCTTGCGGTCGGTAACGTCGATCATCAAGCCGCGCAGCAGCGTCGGCTCGCCGTCCTCCACCACCACCGACACGATGTCGCGCAGCCAGACCACCCGGCCGTCGAGCGTGATCATGCGGTATTCGAACTGGTGCGGTTCGCCTCGCGCCGTGCTCTCCTTGCAGAAGCTGACGGCGTGATCGCGATCGTCCGGGTGCATGTGGTCAACCCAGAAGTTCGGATCGTCCACCCAGCACTCGGGGGGATAGCCGAGGATGTCGCGCGCCGCCTCACTGACTTACGTGAAGCGAAAGGTCCGCACGTCGGCCTCCCAGACGATCCCGTCGATGCTCCTCACCAGGCTGGCGTAACGATGCCGCGAGTCGAGGACAAGACCTTCGGCGTACTTGCGCTCGGTGACGTCGATGTGGCACCCGACCATGCGAATCGGCGGACCGTCCGGGCTGCTGACGACTTCGCCACGTGTGAGAATCCAGCGGTAGCTGCCGTCTTTGTGGCGAAAGCGAAACTCTGCCTCGTAGGGGGCGTCCGGATGTTCGAGGTAGGCACGGAGGCGGCCGAGTACCGCCGGCCGGTCGTCGGAGTGAAGGCGCGATTCCCATTCGACGAACTCGTCCGAGATCTCGTGCGGTTCGTACCCGATCTGCCGCTTCCAGCCACTGCTGAGGGTGACCTTATTGGTGACGAGGTCCCAGTCCCAGAAGCCGACCGAGGACGCCCTGGCCAGGAAGGCCAGCGGCATCTGATCATCTGGTACCCCAGGGCCGCCGCGGACGGGATCGCCGACCATCAGGCCAGCGATCTTACTCCGCGACGGGTTACCTCGACGGTGCGAACTGCAACTACTTTCCCTTCACCGCCTGCACTTCGATCTCGAGCAGCGGCCCGGCATTCACGAGGGCCGCAATCTGCACGGTGGTGCGCGCCGGCTTGTTCGGTTGCGCCGACGTGCCGAAGAACTTGCCATAGGCCGTGTTCATGCCGGCGAAATCGAGTTTGTTGCCCATGGCGGGGTCACCCACCATATAGACGCGCATCATGACGACGTCGCCCATCCCGAGCCCCTGCTCCTTCAGCAACGCCTCGATCTTCTGGAACGTGTTTTCGGCTTGCGCCTGGGTGTTGCCCCAGACGGCCGGCTTGCCGGCGGCCCGATCCGCGGGCGTCGCCGGCGACGGCAGTTGGCCACTGAGGTAGAGCGTGTCGCCGGCCCACACCGCGCTCGCGATGCCCGAGTTCGCCGTCTGAATGTGTTTCACCGTCGTCTGCGCCTGAGCAGCGGTGACGGTCAGGAGTGTGGTGCAGAGCAATCCGAACAGAGCCGTTTTACGCATGATCTCCAATCCTCGGATGATAGGGTGCAACAGGCGACCGCTCCGCTCAAGTTGCAAGATGTGGCGGGCGTGGGCGCGCTACGCAAAATAGCGTTCGGGCACTTCGGCGAGGGCGCCCCAAGTGCCGGGGTCCTGGCATAAGAGGGTGCTGAGGTAGAGCGCCACATGCTCGGGCGGAAACTTCTCCTTGATCGCCGCGACCGCAGGCCCAATCTTCTCCGCCGCCGGCTTCACCTCGTCGTCCTGGATCAGTCCGTTCTCGTGAGTAATGCCGAGGGCGTCGAGAAACGCGCCCATCATCTCCCGTTGTTCCGCCAGGTGATAGACCACCAGCGTGCGGGCCGCCATCGCGTCCGGAATCGCCGCCATCGAGGCGAGGTGCTTCGTCCGGCGATCGACGTCGAGGCCGAGCACGAACTTCGGACGGAACTTCTTCTGCTGCGCAATGAGCAGGACGGCCTGAATCTGATCGTCGGAGGCCTGTTCGTCGAGCCAGAAGGCACGCGCCGCAGCGAGCCGCTGCTCGGGGGTCATGCGTTTCCAAAGGCGGGAGGGGGTCAGGGTCGGTTCGGACATAATAGTGATTATGCACAAACATGTCCGCTTCGCCGTGCTGGTAGCCGCGCTGACCATGGCCACAGGCCTTGCGCTGCTGGCGCAGGGGACCGGTGTGCATCCGATCAGCGGACGGCGCTTCGCCCCCGTCATGGGCTATCAGGGTGCCGACTGGCTCGACCGCGGCGAGCGCATTGAAGAAGAGAATCCGGATCTGGCGCTTCGCGCATTGAATATCCCGGCCGGTGCCATAGTGGCCGATGTCGGCGCTGGCTCGGGCTATATGTCGGTGCGGCTGGCGAAACTGGTCGGACCAACCGGGAAGGTTTACGCGAACGATATCCAGCCCCAGATGCTGGCGATGCTCCGGCAGCGGATCGCGCAGGAACGTCTGACCAACATCGAACCGGTGCTCGGCACCTACGACGACCCGCGACTGCCCGCCGGCGTCCTCGACCTGATCCTGATGGTCGACGTGTACCACGAATTTCAGGAACCACAGCAGATGCTGCGACGGATGCGCGAGGCGCTCAAGTCTGGCGGCCGCATGGTGCTGCTCGAGTACCGCAAAGAAGATCCCTCGATCCCAATCAAGTTCGAACACAAGATGAGCGTGCGGGAGGCGAGGATGGAACTCGAAGCCGAGGGATTCGTGTTGTCGAAGGTTGAGGAAATGCTGCCACGCCAGCACATCCTCATCTTCACGAAGCCGTAACGCCCCGCTCGCTCGTGCTCTTCACCGAACCACAGTTTCTTTTCCTCTTTCTACCGCTGCTCGTCGGGCTGTACTTCGTGCCGCACCTCTGGCGCACGCTGCGCGAGGGGCGATCCACACACGCGTCGTACGCCAACTGGCTGCTGCTCGTCGCCTCGATCGTCTTCTACTCGAAGGGCGGCGGTCCGTTCACCTGGCTGATGATCGGGTCGATCGCCTTCAACTACTGGATGGCGATTCTGGTCGATCGCGCGCACGCCGTGTCAGCGCAGCGCGCCAAGACACTGGTCGGTGTGGCAGTGACCATCAACCTGGCGGTACTGGCGTGGTTCAAGTACGCCAATTTCCTGGCTGAGAACGTGAGCGCCATCCTTGCCGTGGGTGGCATTGGCGCGATTCCGCTCCGTACCGTTGTGCTGCCGATTGGCATCTCGTTCTTCACGTTCCACGCGATCTCCTACGTCATCGACGTCTACCGCCGGACCGCGTCGGCCCAGAAGAGTCCGGTGCACGCCGCGCTCTACATGCTGCTCTTCCCGCAGCTCATTGCCGGGCCGATCATCCGCTACAAGGAGATCGCCGATCAGCTGGCGACGCGCACGGTCGGACTCGAGGACGTCGCCGACGGGATCCGGCGTTTCATCATTGGCCTGGGCAAGAAGATGCTCATTGCCAACGTCGTCGCCGCGCCGGCCGATCGCATCTTTACGATGCCGCACGAGCAGCTCACAGCCGCCTACGCCTGGCTCGGCATCGTCTGCTACACGCTGCAGATCTACTTCGACTTCTCGGGCTACTCGGACATGGCCATCGGTCTCGGCCGCGTGTTCGGGTTCCGCTTTCCCGAGAACTTCCGGTGGCCCTATATCGCCGACACCGTGCAGGAATTCTGGCGGCGCTGGCATATTTCACTGTCGTCGTGGTTTCGCGACTACGTCTACATCCCGCTCGGCGGCAATCGCGGTTCCGGCGCGCGCACCTACTTCAATCTGATCACCGTGTTCTTCCTGTGCGGGCTGTGGCACGGGGCGAGCTGGAACTTCGTCCTGTGGGGCCTCTTTCACGGTGGCTTCCTGGTGATCGAGCGTCTGGGCGTGGCCGCGTTCGTGCGCACCGCACCGCGCACGTTACGGCACGTCTACGTGATGCTGGTCGTGATGGTCGGCTGGGTCTTCTTCAGAGCCGACACGTTGCCAGGCGCGCTGGGATTTCTGGGCGCGATGTTCGGCAGAGGCGTCGGCGCACCAACGCCGTTCGCGCTCGGCTTCTATCTGACCCCTGAACTCGGCCTGGCGCTCGCCGCCGGCGTCATCGGCGCCATGCCGGTCGTGCCGTGGCTGCGCCGCTGGCAGCTGTCGTTCACGAGCCCCTGGCCGCGACTCGGTCTCGACACCGTCGCGACCGCGCTCCTGATGGCGGTGTTTGTCGCGGCGGTCATGCAGATGGCCGCGAACACCTATAACCCGTTCATCTATTTCCGCTTCTGATGCGCCGCCTCACGAACGCGCTGCTCGTCGCCCTGTTCCTCGTTGGCATCTCGCTGCCGCTCGGCATCAACCTGGCTGGCGTCGACGGTGCCGACGCCGAGGCCGAGAACCGCACGCTGGCGGCGTGGCCCGAGTTCGACGGGTCGCTCGATGCCATCGGCCGGTTCGGCAACCGCTTCGGACACTGGTTCGAGGATCACTTCGGACTGCGCGGCCGCCTGATCCGCTGGTACGGGATTACCCGCTACTACTGGATGGGGGTCACGCCCGCACCGACGGTCGCTGTGGGCCAGGACGGGTGGCTGTTCTACATGGAAGACGGCGGGCTCCAGGATTACACCAACGAGCATCCGCTGAGCGACGACGCGCTGACTGCCTGGCGATCGATGATTGCGCGCTCCGCTGCGTGGAGCCGAGCGCGTGGCATCACCTACCTGTTCGCCATCGCCCCCGACAAGTACACGATTTACCCTGAGTATTTTCCCGACACCATTCGCAAACTGACGCCGCTGTCACGTACCGATCAGGTGATGACGGCGACGACCGATCTCGGCGTGGTGCTCGACCTGCGACAGCCACTGCTGCAGCATCGGAACGACGAGCGACTGTTTCACAAGACCGACACACACTGGAACCCGCGCGGCGCGTTCCTGGCCTATCAGCAGTTGATGGACGCCGTGCACCAGCGCCTGCCCGCGGTGCCTGCGCCGCTGCCGCGCAGCGCCTTCGACAACGCCACGCGGCTCGCGCCTGGCATGGACCTCGCCGGCATGATTGGACTGAAGCGGCTGATCTCAGAGGAGGATCTGCGGCTCACGCCAAAGACACCCAGGACATACGTCGTCCGCGTGCCCGACGGGGGCTACGCGACGGGCGGCGATCCTGTGATCATTACCGAGATTCCCGGCTCGACGTTGCCGCGCGCCGTCGTGTTTCGCGATTCGTTCTTTTCGTCACTGGCGCCGCTGGTGTCCGAACACTTCAGCCGCGTGGTCTATCTATGGCAGGACAACTTCGACACCGACGCGATCGAGAAAGAGAAGCCGGACGTCGTGCTGCACGAAATGGTGGGTCGGCACTTGCACACGATCTACGCGTATCCGGAACTGACGCCGGAACCTTAGCATCTGGTGATTGGGTAATTGGGTAATTGAACGATTGGACAATTTCGAAGTCACCCGATCACTCGATCACCCGATCACCCATTCACCAGCCTCTCAGCTCCCTGCCTCGGCCCAACTGAGCGCGATCATCTGCGCGGTGGCGCGGACGTAGAGACGTCGCTCCCGCAGAATCTGCGCCCCACGCACCATCGTCAGGGAATAGGTGGGCGGCTCGGCGCCCGTTTCGAGCAGGCAGACAGTACCGTCAGGCGCCGTCCACAAGCGCTCGACCTGTCCGCGATCGTCGGCCCCGGCGCTCATGGCTTCGCCTGCAGCGTGCGGGCATCGACGCCAAGACGCTTGAGCCCGGCTTCGAAACCGGCCTTGTCCACCGCCTTGGCGTAGGCCTCTTCTGGCGCCACCAGCTTCTTGCTTACCAGCTCCATCAGCGCTTCGTTCAGCGTCACCATGCCGGCCGCCTTGCCGACCTGCATCATCGATGGAATCTGGAACGTCTTGCCTTCACGAATCAGGTTGGAGATGGCGCCGGTCGCAATCAACACTTCGAGCGCCGCCACGCGGCCACCACCGGTCTTTCGACACAGCGTCTGGGCGATGACGCCCTTCAACGACTCGGACAGCATTACGCGAATCTGCGCCTGACGATCGGCTGGGAACTGATCGATCACGCGATCCACCGTCGATGCCGCCGTCGTCGTGTGCAGTGTGCCGAACACCAGGTGACCGGTTTCGGCGGTCTCGATGGCGATGGCGATGGTTTCGAGGTCGCGCAGCTCACCGACGAGGATAATGTCTGGGTCCTCGCGCAGTGCCGCGCGCAACGCCTGCTTGAACGAGTCGGTGTGCGTCCGCACTTCCCGCTGGTTGATCAGGCACCGCTTGTTTTCGTGTACGAACTCGATCGGATCTTCAATGGTGATGATGTGGTCCTGACGCGTGCGGTTGATGTAGTCGACCATCGCGCACAGCGTCGTCGATTTTCCAGAGCCGGTCGGACCGGTGACCAGCACCAGCCCCTTGTTCAACTGGCAGAGATTGAGGATGTGCTGCGACAGCCCGAGCTGTTCCGCCGTGAGGATATTCGAGGGGATGACGCGGAAGACCCCGCCGGGTCCGCGCCGATCCATGAACACGTTGCCGCGAAAACGGGCGACCCCGGACAGTTCGTAAGCAAAGTCGGAGTCGTGGTGTTCGCGAAATTCGCGCTTGTTCTGGTCTGGCAGAATCGGCAGCAGCAGGTTCATGACGACGTCGGCCGTCAGCACCTGCGCCTCCTCGGATAGCGTCTGCATCCGCCCGTCTTTACGCACCATCGGCGGCGAGCCGACCGCAAGGTGCAGGTCGGACGCTCCCATGAGCGTCATGCCGCGGAACATCTCGTCGATCGGCTCGGACGTTGGCAGATGCCCGGCGTCGGTTACCGCGTGGAGCGCACTGGATACCATGCCGCTCGCATGAGCAATTCCGCTGCCCGCTTCCCCGGACCTCAGAACGGATGGCGCTTCACGGAATTGGGCGCGATTTCACGCCGTCCGACGTCACGACGTGCCGCAATTTGTCAGTCGCGGCAATTTCTGCCACCTCGCCGCACGTCGGCACCTGTGCGCCTGTGCACGTGCGGCCCCTGGCACCTCTGTCCCCCGTGCACCCCTAGAAGTCGACCGCGACGATGTGCTCGCAAAGGCTGGCGCCGTACTGAGCGACTGGCACGTGGTCGGGGTCGCGCTGGTAGGCGTCGAGTCCGGCCCGATCCTGAAAGACGACGATTAATCCGGTGTCGTACGAGCGGGGCGAACGCACGATGTCTTCGCCGACCACCAGATCGACGACCCCGGCGAGAGACGCCAGTCCCTTGAGCCGCGTCCGGTGTTCCTGACGGGCTGATTCCGGCGTATCGGACTTGTATTTAAAGCAGACGATGTGAGTGAGCATAAGGAGGCTTAAGGTGCGTAAGGTGCTTGGGTGCTGCAGGTGCTTCGATTTTAGGCCGGCGGTGAGCCGAAACGGCGCCAGATTTCGCATGCCCGGGCGAAGGAGATTGGGCGATGAAACGAGTCTGCCGCGTGGTGATGGGGTTGCTGATGCTGGGATTGGGCGCGAGGGCAGACGGACAGACGGTGCCGCAAGGGGCCGCAGTGCCGTCGACGATGAGAATGGAGGCTGAGGCGGCGGCCGGCGGCGCGTGGTTTCTGGACGACTCGGCGATCGGGCATTCGCTCGTCGGCGTGTCAGCGCGCGTCTGGCTCTCGCCCAGGGTATCGGTGGGGCCTGAATACACCTACTGGGTTGGCCCTGGAGACGACCGTGACCAGACGCTGACCGGTAACGTCACGTACGCGTTTCGCGCCTCTGGGGCGACCCCGTTCGTCGTCGGCGGCGTCGGGATCTTTCGCCACAGCGACCGGTTCGGCGGCCAGCTGTTCACGTCAACCGAGGGTGCCTACACCGTCGGTGGCGGCGTCCGGATCCCGTTCAGTACTGGCTGGTACGTCGCGCCGGAGGTGCGTATGGGATGGGAACCGCACATGCGTTTCCACGTGGCTGTGGGACGGCGATTCTAAGACGGAGGGGCGGGGTTCGAGGTGCGAGGTTGGAGGTTCGGGGATGGCGTCAGACATGTCAGAATGCCCGCCATGCTTCGCAGACGTATCTGGTCGATCGCCACGCTGACTCTGGCGGCGGCCACCTCGGCCCATTCGCAGCAGACCCCGCAGGCGCCGGTTCCGCCGGTTCCGCCCCTTCTCCGCGACTACCGGCCGGTCACCGTCGATCGCCTCAAGCAGCCTGAGGCGGCCGACTGGCTGATGATCCGGCGCACCTACGACGGGTGGGGCTTCAGCCCTCTGGCGGGCATCACGCCGGCCAACGTCTCGCGCCTCGAACCGGTGTGGTCGTTCGCCACCGGCGCCAACAACGGGCACGAGGCTGCACCGCTGGTGAACAACGGCGTGATGTTCGTCTCGACGCCTGGCAATCAGGTGATCGCGCTCGACGCGGCCACGGGCCAGGTGCTCTGGCGCTACCGCAATCCGCCGTCCCCCGACGTCATCCTCCTCCACCCGACCAATCGCGGTGTCGCGCTGTTCGGTGACAAGGTTTTTCTCGCCCAGGCCGACGCGTCGCTGGTCGCGCTCGATGCGCGAACCGGGAAGCCGGTCTGGACCGTGCGGGTTGAGGAGAACCGTAACGGCTACTACATGTCGCTGGCGCCGCTGGTTGCGGATGGCAAGGTGCTGGTCGGTGCCTCCGGCGGCGAACTGGGCGTGCGTGGCTTCATCGCCGCCTTCGATGCCAACACCGGCGCTCCGGCGTGGAAGACGTTCACCGTGCCGGCTCCCGGCGAACCAGGCAGCGAGACGTGGCCGGCCGGCGGCGATCAATGGAAGACCGGGGGCGCGCCGATCTGGGTCACCGGCAACTACGACGCCGACGCGAACATCGCGTATTGGGGCGTGGGCAACGGCGGTCCCTGGATGGGCGACCAGCGCCCGGGCGACAACCTCTATAGCGCGTCGACCATTGCCGTCGACGTCAAGACTGGCGCCATCAAAGGCCACCATCAGTACGTGCCGAACGAGTCGTGGGATTGGGACGAAGTGTCGCCGCCCATCCTGGTCGACTACCGGCGCAATGGTCGCACGGTGAAGGGACTCATCGACGTGGCGCGCAACGGCTATCTGTGGTTTCTCGAGCGGAGCAACGGCCCCATCGGCTTCGTCGAGGGCAAGCCGTTTGTGAAACAGAACGTGTTTCGTTCGCTCGACCCGCGCACAGGGCGCCCGGATGTTGATCCCGACCGCAAGCCTGGCACCGGCAAGCGCGCGGAGTTCTGCCCATCGTTCTGGGGCGGCAAGAACTGGCCGCCGATCGCCTTCAGCCCAGACACGCGAATGATCTACATTCCGGCCAACGAGAACCTCTGTTCGGCCATCACCGGTCGCGACATCCGCTACTCGGCCGGTACCTCGTTTGTCGGCGCCACTACCCAACTGATGCTCGCGCCTGGCGCCGATCACATCGGCGAAGTGCAGGCCTGGAATGTCGATACGGGCCAGCGGGTGTGGACGCACACCTACCCCACCTCGCCCAACTGGGGACCGATGCTCGCCACCGCAGGCGGCCTTGTGTTCAGTGGCGGCACCAACGATCGGCGCTTCCATGCCTTTGACGCCACCAGCGGACGCCTGCTCTGGGACTACCCGGTGTCATCCGGCGTGATCGGACAGCCGTCGACCTTCAGCGTGAACGGCCGGCAGTACGTCGCCGTGCAGGCCGGCTGGGGCGTCGACTCGCGCGCCATGCAGGGACGATTGAACGCCCTCAGGCCCGGAGAGTTTCCTGAAGTCCCCGAGGGCGGCTCGATCTGGGTCTTCGCGGTCAAGTGAAGACGCAGGCGCGACACCTAGCGTGTCAATGATCTGGTTCACCATCGCCGCGCTCGCCTACGCGGCCGGCGGCGTGTTCATGAAGGCGTCGCAGGGGGCAACGCGCCTCGGTCCGACCCTCGTCTTCCTGGCGCTTTTTGTCGCCGGTGCACTCGCGCAGGCGCGTGGCATGCGGGACGCGGCGCTGTCCACCAGCTACATCCTCGTCCTCGGGCTTGAGGCGATGGCCGCCGTGCTGCTCGGCACGCTGTATCTGCAGGAATCGCTGGGACTGACGCGGGTGCTCGCCATGTCGCTAATCGTCGCCGGCGTCACCTGGCTGCGCGTCCTCTAGGTGCGCGGCATCCTTTCGTATAATTCTCCGGTGCGTCCCTTCGTCACCGCCTTCGCAGTCTGTCTGCTCTCACTCCACGCGTTGGCAGAGTCCGCCGCCGGCCTGCGCTGGACCATGCCCGCGGGATGGCGCGTCGAGGCGGTGCAGTCGATGCGCGCGGCCACCTATTCGGCACGGCCGGTGCCCGGCGACTCCGCCCGCGCAGAGTGCGCCATCTACTTCTTCGGCAAGGGGCAGGGCGGCAGCGTTGCCGACAACCTGACTCGCTGGAAGGGTCAGTTCACGCTGCCGAGCGGAAAACCGGCGCCGGCGGCTACCGCCACACGCACCGTGCGAAACCTCACGGTCACGACGCTCGACACGGCGGGGGCCTACTCCGGCCTCGGCGGCCCGATGGGAAGCGCCGGCACGGTGCCGGGTTACCGGCTGCTCGCCGCCATCGTTGAGGGCCCCGGCGGCACGATCTTCGTCAAGTTCACCGGCCCCGAGCGCACCATCGGCGCCAACCAGCTGCAGTTCGAACAACTGCTCGCCTCGTTTCAATCCGAGAAGTAGGAGTTACGCGTGGAAGAGGAATTCGGCCCGCTCCCGACCGGTCTTTCTGAAGAGCAGGCCAGCGTCGAATTCGACCGACTGCAAGCGAAGCTGCTGCCGCTCTGGAACTCGATGCGTTCCATGACGCTGGACGCGCAGACGATTGTCGTCATCCCCTCGATCAACACCGACGCCAAGACGAGCGGCGTTCGGCAGCAGGCGCTCGAGGAACGCTTCCTGTTCCTGCTGCTGCTCCTGCGGCAGCCGCGCGCGCGCGTCATCTACGTCACGTCGCTCGAGATTCACCAGGAGGTCGTCGACTACTATCTCGACCTGCTGCCGGGCGTCTTTTCGGGGCATGCCCGGAAGCGGCTGTTCCTGGTGTCACCGCTCGACGGGACACAGGGACCGCTGAGCCGAAAGCTGCTCGAACGGCCGCGCCTCATTGATCACATCAAGTCGCTGATTCCCGACCCGGACCGCGCGCACATGGTGCCGTACAACACCACCGAGATGGAGCGCGACCTGGCGATTCGGCTGGGCATTCCGATGTATGGCGCCGACCCGCGCACCTTCCATCTCGGTACCAAGAGCGGATGCCGGAAAATCTTCGGCGAAGAGGGTGTGTCGTACCCGATGGGGATTGAGGACCTGCACTCCCCTGACGATCTCATTGCCGCAATCATGACGATGCGGAAACAGAAGCCGGCGATCAAGAAGGTGGTGGCCAAGCTGAACGAAGGCGTGTCCGGCCTTGGCAATGCGAATATCGATCTGACCGCGGTGCCACCCACCGGCGATTCTGGCGAGCGCGCGGCCGTGCAGAAGGCCGTGGAAGCGATGGCCTTCGAGTCGCCGAAGATGACGTGGAAGCGCTATTCCGATCGCCTCACCGAAAGCGGCGGCATCGTCGAAGAGCTGATCAGCGGCCGCGAATTTCGAAGTCCCAGTGCGCAACTGCGGATCACGCCACTCGGCGAGGTCGAGGCGTTGTCGACCCACGACCAGATGCTCGGTGGACCGAGCGGTCAGGCTTATCTCGGCTGCAAGTTTCCTGCGATCGTCGAGTACGGGCCACAGATCATGGCCGAAGCGATGAAAGTGGGTCGGCGGCTTCGGCACGAGGGGGTCATCGGCCGGTTTGCACTCGACTTCGTGACGGTGCTCAATGATCAGGATCAATGGGAGGTGTATGCCATTGAGATCAACCTCCGCAAGGGCGGCACCACGCACCCGTTCCTGACGCTGCAGTTCCTGACCGACGGCACCTACGACGCCGAGGCGGGAGTGTTCCGAACGCCACGGGGCGAAACCAAGGCGTTCGTCGCCAGCGACCACGTGCACTCACCGTCGTATCGCGCCTTCACCCACAGCGACCTCTTCGACATCGTCGCCAGACACGGGCTGCACTTTGACCACACCCGGCAGAAGGGCGTGGTATTCCACATGGTGAATGGCGTCGGTGAACAGGGGGCGCTCGGGCTCACCGCGGTCGGCAACACGCGCGAAGAAGCCGAGGCACTGTACGACAAGGCCGTGGCAGCGCTCGACGATGAAGCCGCGAAGGCACGACAGCTGTAGCGCGACCCTCAGGGGCGCGTCTCACGCGCGCGCCCCGGCAACCTGCGGTCCCGCTATTTCGGCGCCGCCTTGCCGAACACTTCGACGATCGTTGCCGTCACCGTGCCGGTGTTCTTGAACGTGTGACGGGCGCCGCCCTTGAGTGCCACCACTTGTCCTGCCTTCACCTCACGGGCCTCCTCACCTTCAATCGTCAGCAACAGCTGACCCGTGAGCAGCGTGAACACATGATAGGTCGCGTCGGGATGGTTGTGCATCCGGCGCACCGCTCCAGGCTCGGCGTAGTCTTGCAGCACGCGATACTCAGGCGCATCGAGCACCTGCATCGACGAAATCCCGGGATCGCCTTGCACCGGACGCGCCTTGTCGGCCGCGCCAATTGCCTGGGCATTCAGACGAACCGCACACAACGGTGCCGCGACCAACGCGACGAGTGCTGCCGTGCCGAGGACCCGGGCCGAAGTCGAGAATGTGGTCATGGTCACCTGGTAAGCTGGCTTCTGGTTGGCTGGATTCTAGCTGGATTCCGGGTGGATGCTCCTCACCGCAGTGTCAGCGCCGGCACCCCGCGCCGCTGCTGTGCGGTGGCCAGCGCTTCAAGCAGAGGCTCCGTCTGTTCGAGCGACAGGCAGGCATCGGTGATGCTCTGCCCATATGTGGCGTGGCCCGCGACGTAGTCCTGACGTCCTTCCACCAGATGGCTTTCGAGCATGGCGCCAAAGACGTGCCACGAACCGCCACTCACCTGCTCGCAAATCGAGGCCGCGACCTCGGCTTGCCGCCGATGATCTTTCAGGCTGTTGCCGTGCGAGCAGTCGATCATGGCCTTCTGCGGCAGTCCTTTGGCGCCGAGTCGCGCGCACACCTGCGCGACGTGCACGGCGTCGTAATTCGGCCCGGTCCGCGATCCCCCCCGCAGGATGACGTGGCAGTTTTCGTTGCCGGTCGTCTGGAAGATCGCCGAGACGCCCTGCTTCGTCACCGACGGGAACCAATGTGGCGACCTTGCGGCGATGATCGCGTCGACCGCGGTCTCGGTCGCTCCGTCGGTGCCATTCTTGAAGCCGACAGGCATGGACAGCCCTGACGCCAGCTCGCGGTGCACCTGGCTCTCGGTGGTGCGCGCCCCGATGGCCACCCACGAAATCAGGTCAGCGATGTACTGCGGTATCTGCGTGTCCAGGAACTCAGACCCTGCCGGCAAGCCGATATTGTTGATATCGAGCAGCAGTTTGCGGGCCAGACGGAGCCCCTTGTTGATGTGGAAGGTTTCGTCGAGGTCGGGATCGTTGATGAGCCCTTTCCATCCCACCGAGGTTCTCGGCTTCTCGAAATAGGTCCGCATCACGACGACCAGATGGCTGGCGTAGCGGACCGCCAACGGCTTCAGCCGCTCGGCATAGTCAACCGCCGCCCTCGTGTCGTGAATCGAACACGGGCCCACGACCACCACGAGGCGAGGGTCGCGATTGGCCAGCACACGGGCCACGGCCTGACGCGCCTCGGACACGACGTTCGAGACACGTTCGGTAATCGGAATCTCTTCGAGCAGGATGGCCGGAGAGATGAGCGGCCGGACATCGGTGATGCGAAGGTCGTCAGTACGCTGAAACATGGGAGCCAGAGAACATTATCGCATTCCCGTACAATTGAGCGCATGAGCGAAGGCGCCCCGAAGTCTGCGTATGAACTGGCGATGGAACGGCTGCGTAAGAAGGACGAGGAGGCCGGAGTCTCGCGACGCGAGATTTCCGACGCCGACAAGACCGCCATTGCCGAGATCCGCAGCTTCTACCAGGCCAGGATCGCCGAAATCGAGCTGCGCCACCAGGGAACCGCGGTCATTCCCATGGATCCAGGCGATCGGGCCACTCTGGACGCCGAGTATCGGCGCGACCGGGAACGACTCAACGACGAACGCGAACGGAAGATAGAGAAGGTCAGGAGCGGAAGCTAGGCACGGATCAAGGCTCAGGGCTACCTACGGCGTGCCTGCGACCGCGAGGAAGATCGTCAGCGCCACCTCGGCACCCCTAACCGCACCCGCCCTCTCGACGTCAGTCCATTCGTCGAGCGAGTGCGACCGCCCACCCGAGCCGCCCTTGCCAATGGTGACGGCCGGAATCCCGAGGCTGATGGGGAAGTTCGCATCGGTGCTGCTCGCTTCGTAGCTCGGTGTCAGGCCGAACGAGGTCGTGACCGCCGCTACGACCTGCACGAGCATCGTGTCGGTGGCCGTTTCGCCTGAAGGTCGGTCACCAATCAGTGTGACGACGGCGGTCAGGGGCCCTTGCGCAGTCGATCGTGCCAGGTTTTCGCCCGCGACGGCCTCGGCGACGATCTGCTTGAAGGCGCCATCGATCTTCTTCAGCTCGATGGGCGACTCCGACCGCATGTCGACGTCCATG
>CADEEX010000020.1 GCA_902826465.1 uncultured Acidobacteriota bacterium | reverse complement strand
TTCGGCCACTTCGGCGATCGCGTGGGCCGCAAGACCACGCTCGTCGCCGCGCTGCTCACCATGGGCGTGTCGACGGTCGCCATCGGCCTGCTGCCGACCTACGCGAGCATCGGCGTCGCCGCGCCGTTGCTGCTGGCGCTCTGCCGATTCGGTCAAGGGCTCGGGCTGGGCGGCGAGTGGGGCGGAGCAGTGCTGCTGGCGATCGAGAACGCGCCGCCAGGCAAACGCGCCTGGTATGGCATGTTCCCGCAACTTGGCGCGCCGGTCGGATTCTTCTTTTCTGGCGGCGTGTTTCTCGCGCTCTCGACGTGGCTCACCGACGCACAGTTTTTTGCGTTCGGCTGGCGCCTGCCGTTTCTCGCCAGCGCTGCGCTCGTCGTCGTCGGACTCTACGTGCGTCTGACGATCACGGAAACGCCGGTGTTCAGTGAGGCGGTGAATCGGCAGGCGCGCGTCAAAGTGCCGATGTTCACGGTGTTTCGCGAGCACGGGATGACCGTGCTGGCCGGGACGCTGGTGTCGCTTGCCACGTTCGTGCTGTTCTACCTGATGACGGTGTTTGCGTTGTCATGGGGCACGGCCCGGCTCGGCTTCAAGCGCGAAACCTTCCTGCTCATGCAGCTCTTTGGCGTGTTGTGTTTCGCGATCACCATTCCGATCGCCGCGAAGATGGCCGAGCATGGTCGTCGCCGGACATTGATGTGGGTGACCGCAGGCATCGCGCTTTTCGGCCTGGTGATGGGTCCGATCTTCGAAGCGGGCTTCGCGGGCGCGCTGGCGACGATGGCGATCGGGCTGTCGTTGATGGGACTCACCTACGGACCGCTCGGCACGGTGCTGTCTGAGCTCTTTCCGACGAGCGTGCGCTATACCGGCAGCTCGATCACGTTCAACCTTGCTGGTATCTTCGGCGCGTCACTCGCGCCGTACATTGCACAGCGGCTGGCGACCGACTACGGCCTGGCCTGGGTGGGCTACTACCTGACGGCGGCTGCGGCGCTGACCTTTGTGGGGCTGTTGATGACGCAGGAAACTCGCGACGCGGAGCTGAGCCGATAGACCATGGCTGAACGTTGTCTCCACGGCATGGACGCGCGCTTCTGCGCGAGCTGCAACCGCCGGTCGCGCATGCCCCCGGGGACGTCCGCAGGTGGTGGGTCGGCGACGCTCGCCGAGGTGTTGCAGTTTCTGAACGCCGAGCAGGTGAGGGCCACGTACGGCGCTGTGGGTGAACTTGTGGGTGTGTCGCCGCGGAATGTTGGCGCATTGCTCGGAGACCGTCGGCCTGAGGCGTCGTGGGTGGTCAACGCGGCGGACGGCGTCCCGAGCGGGTACGACGCAGATCAGGTGCACGCCCACCTGCTGTCAACGCCCGATGTCATCAGCACGGGGCGCGCGTTGCGGCTGCGCATGATGCTCTGGCGCAAGAGAGCGGACTACGTCGGATCTAGGACGCGCTGAGGTCGCAGTCCCGCAACTGGACGGTCTCGAATTCGTCCGGGACCAGGACACCGGTCGCGCATCTTCAAGGGCTCTATAAGCAGGCAAGACCTTCCCGCTGCTACCATCGAGTCATGCGTCTCGCACTCCTCTTCGGCGCGCTCCTCGTGCTCACCGCGTGTGACGAGGCCACGGCGCCGACGGTATTCATCAATCAGAAGTTCACGCTGGCGCCCGGTGAACAGGCCCGCCTCGCCGGTACCACGACCGACATCGCGTTCGACGGTGTCGAGGGCGACTCACGATGTCCGGCTGACGCCATCTGCATTCAGGGTGGTGACGCCCTCGTGAAGATCCGCGTGATCGAGGGGAGCCGGAAGACCAGCTACGACCTGCACCCCGGCGACATGAAACCGGTGGCGCACGACAACCTGACGATTGCGCTCGTGGAACTGGCGCCGTATCCGTTCAGTACGTCGCCGATTACGCCCGGCGATTACCGCGCCACGCTCAAGGTGACGGAGTGAAGACGGGGCCAGGGACAGGACAGGGCAGAGGGTTGGACGCGGGGATCCGCGCTGAGGCTAGCGACGGAGCCTGGCCAGTTCACGCTGGGCGAGCGCGGAGTCGGGGTCGAGGCTGAGCGCTTCGGCGAAGTACGCGGCGGCGGCATCGGGATGTCCTGCGGCCAGTTCGATCACACCGAGGTTGGCGTACGCCGCGCTATCGTGCGCGTCGAAGGTCAGCGACTTCAGAAACGCGTTGCGCGCCTCGTCCAGTTGTCCGAGCCTGGTCTGTGCGGCACCGAGCAGGTCGTACACCGCCGCCACGTTCGGATCGCGAGCGATCGCCCGCATCGCCGCCTCCGCCGCCCCCTTCGCATCGTCATGCAGGTAGCGGGAAACGGCGGTGTAGTAAAGCGTGGTGGCGTGGTCTGGCGCGATCGCGCTCAGTGAGGCCAGCGCAGCGTCCAGACCATTCAGGTCGTCGGTATCCGAGTAGATGGCGGCCAGTTGTGCGGCGGCCTGAACACTTCCAGGATTCAGTTCGCGTGCGTGCGTCGCGGCGTCGAGCGCGTCGGCGCGCATGCCGTTCGCGGCGAGCAGTTTCGACAACGCGATCAGGGTCGGCACTGTGGGCGGCCGGTTCATCGTGACGCCGCGGACCCATCCCAGCGCGTCTGGTACGCGACGAATGAGCAGCGCTTCGCGAACAATCTGATCGAGCGACGGTTCGTCGTCCGGATCCTTCGTCAGCGCTCGCACGTAGTCGTCGTAGGCGACGTCGTGCATGTCAGACTTCGCCATCATCTCCGCGCGGTGCCGCCATGAGACTGCGGTGGCTGCCGCGCGCGCAGCCCGAATGATCGCTGGCGCGTGCTCGTCGCGGTACAGCGCAAACAATGCCGTGTCGTTGTCGCCGGCGCTCGAGCGATGCAGTTCACGGGGACCCGAGAACTCGAGTGTCATGCGATCGTCGGTGAGTGGTGGTGCACCGGTGCCATAGGCGGCGAGCTCGGCTGGGCCGCCGCCGTAGAGCGACAGCATCGAGAACGGGTCGCTGACGGCGACGCGCTTGAGATCGGCCACCGCCTCCGCGCGCTGCCAGGCGCGCTCGATGTTGGCGAGCCGACCGTCCATCGGTTCCTCAGAGGCGAGCAGCAGGAGATCGTCGCCGCCCACCAGCCACAACGTGCCGTTCGGAAAGACCGAGGTGAACGTGGCGGCAATGGAGCGCAGGTCGCCCTCGTTGATGTTGTAGGTGTGCGCCCACTGACAGATGATGCCGCCCGGGGCGAGGCGCTCCCGCGCCGCGGAGAAAAATTCCTGCGTGAACAACGCGGCGACGCCCGCAATCCATGGGTTCGATGGCTCGGACACGATAACGTCGTACTTCTGTTCGGTCAGCAGCAGGTGCGAGCGTCCATCGCCGACGATCAGGTGCGTGCGCGGATCCGTCAACGCCTGACGATTCTCGTCGACGAAGAACCTCGACGCTTCCACCACTTCGGGCGAGATCTCGATGACGTCGGCGCGTTCGATGGGATGGCTCAGTGCGGCTCCGAGTGTCACCCCGCTGCCGAGCCCGATGATGCCGACAGTGCGCGGCTGCTCGCTGCCCCGCAGCGCCAGGTGGCCCCTGGGCTTCTGCGTCAGCATGTCGCTGCGATTCGACGCATCGACCTTGCCATCCACCGCCAGCGTGGTGGTACCGGTCAACCGCTTGACCGACACCGTCGCCGAGGCGCCTTCACGATAGTAGAGCAGCGTTCCGGCTTTCAGCAGCGTTTCGAGATCGAGGTGCTTGGGCACGTAGGGCGCGTACAGATACGACCCGCTGGCGAGCAGGTCGCGATCCCAGGCCGGGCTCAGGAACGTGAGCGCCAGCACCATCGCACCGATCACGGCTCCGCCCCACTGCGTGGCTCGGGGTACCCGACCCCAGGCCAGCACGGCACCCGCGGTGCCGATCACGACGACGCTGACGAGCCGTAGCGTCGTCTGCAACCCGAACATCGGGATGAACACGAACCCGGCGAGCAGCGAACCGCTGACCGCACCGAGTGTGTTGACCGCGTAGATGAGGCCGAATCGTTTCGCGTCGGACGCCGAGGACGCGCCGGGTGAGAGCGCGAGGGCAAGAGGAAATGCGGCACCGAAGCAGAGGGCCGTCGGCAGGATCAGCGCGGCCGTGAGCAGTGTGCCTTGACGAAAGAGCTGATCCAGCACGAAGGCCGACGCCGCCATCTGTCTGGCCACGAGACCCGGCACCCAGCCCCCGGCGAGCGATGACGTCCAACTGGCGGTGAGGGCGGCCCCGGCCAGCGAGAAGGCCAGCCAGCGGATCGGATGCCGTGTCTTCCCGACGATCCAGGTGCCCACGGCTGATCCCGCCGCCACACCGCTGATGACCGCAGCGAGTGTTGCGGCGAATGCATACGTGGTGGGGCCGAGCAGCAGCGCGAGAATGCGCGTCCACACAATCTCGTGCACCAATGACGCGCAGCCGGAGACGCCGAGGATCGCCGCTGGCAGCCACGCCGGTAGCGGGCTGGCCTCTGCCGTGGGGATGAGTGCAACCTTCGGTAGACGTGCACGCCGGGAGCGGTCGCTCGGCTTCGGGGCCACGAGAGGCGCGGCCGTCGTTGCCGCGCTGGCCCGGCATAGAACGATCCAGACGCACGCCGCGGCCGCCAGACTTCCGGCCACGCCCACGCGTGTGGTCCAAGTGAGGCCGATGGCCGGAATCAGCGTGAACCCGGCGAGCAGAGCGCCGATGGCTGCGCCCACGGTGTTGAGGGCGTACAGCACGCCGGTCATGCGCGCCGGTTGCGGCGACCGCCGCGCAAACCAGTGGATCGCCAGTGGAAACGTGGCACCGAGGGCCGTCGCCGGGATGAACACCAGCGCGAGACAGACCGTCACCCTGACGGCCGGAAACAGGATCGCGGAATCGCCGTTTTGATACGACCACCGCAGCAGCGGTGTCAGCGCCTGGAGCTCGAATGGCAGCGCCAGCGCGACGAACGCGACGAAGATTTCGAGCGCGATGTAGGCGCGCAGGCTGGCTCCTGGCGAAAGCCTCGAGGCGAGCGATCCGGCGATGCTGGCGCCGACGGCCAGACCGCCGAGGAACGCCGCGACCACCGCGCTCGCCGCAGCCGTCGTATGACCGACGTACAGCGTGAGCAGTCGCGTCCATGTGACTTCGTAGATGAGCCCAGCCATTCCCGAACAGGTGTAGGCGAGCAGGAACAGCCAGTTCACAATCGAAAATTCTACCTGACCCATCCGTTGGAGACGACGACGTCAGTGGCACTTCGTATGCACAATGACGGACCACGGGAGGACTCATGTCGATGATCGGGCTGCTACTGGAAGAACTGGAACGCGAAGGCACACGAAGCAAACGGGCTCTTGAGGCGGCTCCTGCGCATCAAAGTGGCTGGAAACCGCACGACAGGTCGATGGCCTTCGGTCCTCTTGCGTCGATGGTGGCCACGATTCCGTCGTGGGTCGCGATGTGCGTGACGCTCAACGAACTCGACATCACACCGAAAGATGGGCCGTCGTATCGCCCGTCGCCCATGGACACCAGCGAAGCGCTCGTCGCCGGTTACGAGAAGGCGATGGCCGAAGCCCGCAGCGCGTTGAAGGGCACGGATGAAGCGTTCCTCAAGACGCACTGGAAGCTGTTGGCGGCAGGCGAGGTCAAGATGGACGTGCCGCGTCACGTCATGATTCGCGACACCATCAACCACTGGGTGCATCATCGCGGGCAGATGACCGTCTACCTGCGCCTGATGGGTGCGAAGGTACCGTCGCTCTATGGGCCGTCGGCAGACGATTCGCGTTTCCTGTGAACGACACCGCCCGTCCGCAGACGCTGTCAGTGCACGGCGACGTCGACAGGGTGCCCGAGGAAGCGGGCAAATGCGCGCGCGGCCACCTCGACTCGCGGGCGCACGCGCCTGAGCATGTGCGGCTGGTACAGGCGCACCGCGATACTCGATCGGCGCCTGCCAACCGTGCGGCGCCACGAACCGACCACGAGTCCGTCGATCACCAGCTGGTGCGCGAAAACGGTGTCACGTCCCTCGGCAGCGGCGAGCGGGGCATCGACGGAAAGCCCGCGATCCTTGTAGGCAATCAAGAACTCGTCGTAGTTCGGCAGCAGGAATTCCCCTGAAGGCACTCTGACCCGCTCGCCGCGTGCCGCCACGTAGAAGTAGGTGAGGCCGTCGACGTCGAGCCTGGTGAGTGCCGTACCGGCCAGGTGGATACCGGTGTGCACGTCTCGCAACGCCAGTCCCGACCACCACGACAGGTCTTTCGCCGTGGCCGGACCGTGGCTCGCGAAGTAGCGCCGCGCCAGCGTCTCCAGCATTTCGTCGCGGGTGCGTGTCGGTGCCGTCGGCGCACGTTCCTCGAGCAGCGCATACGTGAACTGCTTGCCCCGCCGCGGCCCGCTGCAGATCACGCGTTCGAGTTCCGCGTTCATCACCAGCAGCGCGAGGCGCGATCCGGTCGCCATGATGCCAGACCGTGCCAGGGCCTGCGAAATGTCCAGCCGCGTCAGCGATCGCCCGCCGGCCAGCGCATTCTCGATGACGGAATGCGCCCGCGCCAGCGTTGCTGGCGTGAGGTCGGCCTTGCGCAGGTACGACGCGCCGATGGCGTGCACACGGGGGGCGGTGAGTGTCAGCAGCCAGCGGATGTCGGCCGGGGCCACGAAATGCCACGTGGGTCGCATGACGTGCGTGCGCAGTATGCGCCCCTCGTCGAAGGCCGCGTCGACGTCAGCCTGTGTGACGTGTCGGCATCGCAGCGCCAGGGCCGAGGTGGCACCGAGATAGTCCTGCGCCTGCACGGCGCCAAGCCACGACACGACCTCTTCGGGGTGCCGCAGCGCACTGCCGGCCAACCGCTGATTGCGCAGGCGAGCGCCAAGGAGCGCGGACGACGATGCGGCAGGCACGTCGTCTTGTATCGCGTGTGAATCCGGCGCGCAAGTGCGGACCGATGCTAGCTGGCGCACTCCTCGCGGTGGTCCTCGCCTGGCGCTTCAGACGGGGCGGGCAGCCGCCCGCTTGTGCGCAGGTGATGCCAGTCGATTGCCAGCCGCAGACTCTGCACAAGCTGACTGCGGTGAAATGGCCGCTTGAAGATGCCGCCGCCGCCGCTCTCGGCAATCTGCCGCTGCACCTCTTCGTCTGGATGCTCGGTGACGAAGATCACCGAGACGTTGTAGTGCGCGCGCATGGTTCGCGCCAGCCACAGGCCGGACTGCAGCTTGTCGAGATTCACTTCGACGATGAGCAATGCCGGGCGGTGGTGATGCGCGTCTGCGTCCGCTTCGGGGATCGTACTGGCATAGCTCGAAGACAAGCCGATGCGCTCGGCAGCGTCGCGGATGATCGCCATTGAGCGGACGTCGCGACCAACAACCAGCGCGCGCACACCGTTGACCGTGTCGTCGTTCATCATGCGATACCGTCACTTTCCATTCCGACCGGGATACTGAGTGGCAGGTGAATGCGGACCGTCGTGCCTTCGCCGACGACAGAGTCGACGGCGATCGTGCCGCCGCTGCGCGTGACGATGTTCATCACGGTGTGAAGGCCGAGGCCGCCGCCCTGGCCCCGCGTCTTCGTCGTGAAGAACGGGTCGAACATCCTGGCTTTCACGTGCGGCGCCATGCCACACCCGACGTCGGCGATCGCGATCGTGAGCCACGTGCCAGCGCGGACGTCGTTGATGGCTGGCAGTGCCTCGGGTGGCGTCTGGTAGGTGGCGATGGTGAGCAGGCCGCCGCGTGGCATCGCGTCTCTGGCGTTGACCACCAGGTTCAGCAGCAGCTGCGTCAGCGGCACACGGCCGAGGCCGACCCAGGCGACGTTGGCGTTGAGCGCGTACACGATTCGAATCGATCGGCGGACCAGCGTTCTGAGCAACGCGCCGACTTCATTGATGACGGCGTGCACGTCGACCGGCGTCGACGCCGGACCTGGCTGGTCACCGCGCGCAAACGTCAGCAGTTGTCCGGTCAGCTCCGAGGCCCCGTCGAGCATGGACCGCACCTGACGCGTGGCGTCGCGCAGGCCTCGCGGCGTCTCTTCTTCCAGGAACTGCAGGTGCAGAGCGACGGCGTGCAGCAGGGTGTTGAAGTCGTGTGCCACGGTGGCGGCCATCTGCCCCAGCGTGACGATGCGATCGTCGCGCCAGTGGCGCGCTTCCATCTGCGTCAGCGCGGTGACGTCGCGTGAGGTCACGACGCGCACAGACGCGCCGTCTGGCGCGATGAGCGCGAACACCGACGACTCGAGCGAGCGCCATCCGCCGTCGGCATGCCGCAGGCGGCACACCACCGACACCGGGTAATCGCCGGCGCGTGCCAGCGCGGTCCGATGCGCGGCGCGATCGTCGGCGTGCACGAGCGACAACAGTTCGCGTCCGACCAGGAGATCCGGTTCGTACCCGAGCACCTCGCGGATCGACCGCGAGCAGAAGCTGACGCGCTCGGACCGATCGACGACGACGCAGACGTCGAAGCCGTGATTGAGCAGCGTGCGGTAGAACTGAGCCGTCCGAGCATCGGCGGCGGATCGCTGGTCACCCTCGCCCGGCTCCGTGCCGGAGAGGAACCAGTCGTCGCAGAGCGTTGACACGGGACCTGTCATCGGACGGCAAGAGAGCGAGAGCTGTACCCGTTTCACCGCCCACGGCTGCCGTCTTGTAAATAGCTCATTTTGAACGAGTTATGCAGCGAGATCTGTGATGGGGCAATTCGCAGGCGTCGGCGCGTGGCGCGATTTCGTCAGGTGACGAAGCTCGTTGACATCGACGTTGACGTGCCAGACGATGACGTCGGGCGATATGGACGAGCAGGAACGGCCTGAGTCAATCAGGCACACGACCGAGGAGCCGGACCGCCGCGACGTGGTCACCCAGCTCCTCCGTCGGCAGCTGGCGGAGCGTGGTTCGTTCGCGTCATTCGATCTGATCGTCGTCGCGCTGCACGAGCCGAGGGAAGGGACGTTCCGGGTCGCGTTCACGGAGGCGCACGGCGTCTTGCCGACCGCCATCGAGCACATCCGCACGACCGGTCCGGCGGGCGATGTCCTGCGCACACAGGAGCCGCACGTGTTCCGGCCGGACGACACGTCGGGTCTCTTCGCGATTGAGCTCGGTCGACGCGCCGGCGTCTTCGAGTCGGTGTGGCTGCCGCTGTCGACCGCTGAGCGTCAGCTCGGCATCATCGTGTTCTGTTCGCGCGATCCCCACGGACACCCAGGATCGCATCTGAAGCCACTTCGCGCCCTTGCCAATCAGGTGGCGTTTGCGGTCGATCAGATCGCAGGAGATCTGAAGGCGCCCGGGCGGACACGGCCCGCCGCGGAAGAGCGTGATCGCCTGCAACTGCTGCTCAGTATCACGAGTGCCATTGCCCGCGAACTCGACATGCAGCGCCTTGTGCCGGTGGTGTCACAGCTGATCAGCGACACCATCGCCCACCACTTCGTCAGCCTGACGTTCTGGGACGACAAGGCCCAGGCGCTGCGTCGCCGTGGCCTCGTACATGTGTCTCCGACGGCAGTGCTCGAAGACGAGGTCGTGGTGGGGAACGCGTCGCCCGCCTACATCGCCTTCGCGCGAAACGAGGCGACGGTCTTTCGCTGGGCCGACCTGCAGGCGATTGCCGGGCCCGGGCTCGAGGTGATGCGGAAAGAGGGACTGCGCTCGGTGTGCTGCGTTCCCCTCAGTACGCCGCGCGGTCGCTATGGCACGCTGAACATCGGTCGCCCGGACGACTACGAGTTTCCGCCGGACGATGTGCTGTTGCTCGAGCGACTGGGACAGCAGATTGCGCTCGCGGTCGAGAATGCGACGCACTTTCAACGGGCCGAATCGTACCGCCAGGAAGCGGCGGCGCAACGCGATCGCCTGCGTCTGATTCTCGACGTGAACAATGCGCTGCTGTCGCCGGTCCGTTCGCGCTGGCTGCCGATCGAAGCGCTCGGCGCATTGCGGCAGATGCTGCCGCACGACTATGCCAGCCTCGCGATCTTCGACAGCGAGTCGCGCGAGCTGCGTGTCGCCAGCATCACCTACTACGACGGCCGCGGCGTGGTTGAGCCGAATCTGCCACTGCCGCTCGGCCGAACCGCTGCCGGCGCCGTGTTCCTGAGTCAGGTGCCCCGCGTCTACACCCGTCGCGAACTCGAAGGCTTCGATACGGACGCGTTGCGACCGGTGCTGGAACACGGGGTCACGTCGTTTGCCTGTGTGCCGCTGACGACGCCGCGTGGCCCACTGGGCACGCTGAACATCGGCCGCGTCCACGGCCGGCCGTTCTCCGATGGTGAGACGGCGATGATCGTCGACGTGGCGCGACAGGTCGCCATCACCATCGAAAACACCATTGCCTTTCAGGAGATCTCGGCGCTGCGCGATCGGTTGCGTGAAGAGAAGCTGTACCTCGAGGAGGAAATCACCGCCGCGCAGGATTTCATGGGCATTGTCGGCCACAGCGTGGCACTGGCTGCGGTGATTCAGCAGGTGAAGACGGTCGCGCCGACCGATGCGACGGTGTTGCTACTCGGCGAGACCGGCACCGGCAAGGAACTGCTGGCGCGCGCGATCCACGACGTCAGCCGCCGCAAGGACGGTACCTTCGTGCGCTTCAACGGCGCCGCGCTGCCGACGACACTCGTCGAGAGCGAGCTGTTCGGGTACGACAAGGGCGCCTTCACGGGCGCGGTCGCGTCGCGGGCGGGCCGACTCGAGCTCGCCCACAAGGGCACGCTGTTCATCGATGAGGTCGGCGACATCAGCCTCGACGTCCAGCCCAAGCTGCTGCGCGCGTTACAGGAACACGAGTTCGAGCGCCTCGGCAGCACGCGCACGCAGCGCGTCGACGTGCGCCTCATCGCCGCGACCAATCGCGACTTGAGCGACATGGTGCAGAAAGGGACGTTCCGCAGCGATCTGTACTATCGTCTCAACGTCTTTCCCATCCGTATTCCCCCTCTGCGGGAGCGCCCCGATGACATTGCGCTGCTGACCAGGCACTTTGTCCGGAAGTTCGCGCGCGAGCTGGGACGCGAGATCACGACGATTCCGTCGGCGACGCTGGCGGCGCTGCAGTCGTGGCGCTGGCCGGGCAATATCCGCGAACTCGAGAACGTCATCGAACGCGCGGTCATCCTCTCGCCGTCGGGGACCTTGCACGTGCCAGAGTCGGCGTTTCAGTCGAGCGGCGAACCGCCGCGTCAGCCAGCGACGACGTCGAGGCGCATCAGTCGCTACCAGGAAGGCGAGCGCGAGACGATCCTGGCGGCGCTGCGCGAGGCCAACGGCATGGTGGCTGGACCGAACGGCGCCGCCGCACGGCTTGGTCTGAAACGAACCACACTGCATTCGAAGATGCGGAAGCTGGGCATCAGCCGCCCGTCGTTCTGAGGCCGTGACCGATCACGCCATCGACACCTCGCCAGACGACCGCGAGCGACTGGTGCACCTGCTGACCGAGCGCATCAAGGAGCTGTCGGCGTTGCGTGAGGCGGCGCGTCTGGTGCAGCTCGACTACACCGCGATCGCCGATCTCATGACGCCGATGGTGGCGCTGTTGCCGCCCGCCTTTCAACGCCCATCCGCCACTGAAGCGCGCATCGTCTATGCGGGGGAGCAGTGGGCGACACCGCGGTACGGCGAAGGCGGCGTCCCCCTCAGCGCGGCGTTCCGCACGGCCGACGGGACGGAGGGTCGCATCGACGTTCGCGTGATCGGAGACGCAGCGGACACGCATCCGTTTCTCGTGGAAGAGCAACAACTGCTCGATTCACTGGCCGACATGCTCGAGACCAGGCTGAATCGCCGGCTCGCCGAGCAGGCGCGGCGCTCGAGCGAGGCGCGGTTACGACTCCTGCTCGATATCAACAACCTGATTCTGTCGGAGATCACGTTTGATTCGCTGCTGACCGTCGTGTCGGCGACGCTTCAGCGGCTGGTGGCGCACGATCACGTCGCCCTCACGTTGTTCGACCCCGACACGCGCACGATGCGTCTCGAGGCCTGGATGGCGGTCGGCGGACGACCGACGACCGACGATGCCCGTCGTCTGCCGATCGACGGGTCGCTCGAAGGGCTCGCCTTTCAGCGGAACACGCCGGTGATGGTCTCGGCGTCCGAGCTCGAGGCGTTCGGCGCGGAGGGGGCACCGGTGCTGGTCGGTGCCGGTATGCGGACCGCCTGCGCCCTACCCCTCGTGACTGGCCGGCGTGCCGTGGGAGTGCTGACAGTGGCCAGCGTGAACGCCGAAGCGTTCTCTCGTGCCGATGTCGATCTGCTCAAGCAGATTGCCGGGCAGATTGCGATCGGAGTCGAGAACGCCATCGCCTATGGGGCGCTGGCCGGCGTGCGCGACAAGCTTGCCGAGGAAAAGCAGTATCTCGAGGAGGAGATCCGGAACGGCCTGAACTTCAGCGACATCATCGGCCGTTCGCCAGCCATGCGTCGGGTGCTGCAGCTCGTGCAGTCGGTGGCGCCGACGGACGCCACGGTGCTGTTGCTCGGCGAGACCGGCACCGGCAAGGAACTGCTGGCGCGGGCCGTGCACAACCTGAGTCCGCGTCGGCCGCACACGTTCGTGAAACTGAACAGCGCAGCACTGCCGGATCAACTGTTCGAAAGCGAACTCTTTGGCTACGAGCAGGGAGCGTTCACCGGCGCGACCAGCAGCAAGGCCGGGCGACTCGAACTGGCGCACCGCGGGTCGCTGTTTCTGGACGAGATTGGCGACCTGCCGCTCGACCTGCAGGTCAAACTTCTGCGCGTGCTGCAGGAGCGCGAGTTCGAGCGCCTGGGCAGCCATCGAACGATCCAGATCGATCTGCGATTGATCGCCGCCACCAATCGCGACTTGTCGCGACTGGTCGCGGACGGAGGATTCCGCGCCGATCTCTACTACCGGCTCAATGTGTTTCCGATTCAGGTGCCGCCGCTGCGCGAGCGACGGGAAGACATTCCGCTGCTGGTGGAGCATTTTCTCGCCGCGGCCAGCCGTGACCTGAAGCGCCGTGGTGTGTCGGTGCCACCGGGCACCATGGACGCGCTCATGCGCTGGCACTGGCCTGGCAACATCCGCGAACTGCAGAACACGGTGGAACGCGCGCTGATTCTGTCGGCCGGGAACACGCTGACGCTGCCGACGGGCCTGCTCGAACTCGCGGCCAACTCCGGCGGCCGCCGCCGCGACACGGATGCCGACAGCGTGGCGCAGGAGCGCAACGCCATTCTCACCGCGTTGCGATCAGCCAACGGCATTGTGGCTGGCTCGCACGGCGCGGCAGCGATTCTGGGATTGAAGCGCACGACGCTGCTGGCACGTATGCGGCGTCTGGGCATCTCGCGTGGCCTGCCAGGCGCCTGACGCCGGTGTCGCGACGCACCCTTGGCGTGCGTTGCCGCATCACGAAGGTCGAAGTGAGAACCTCACGTGCGTTCAGGCGCGTCGCGTCCGAATCGTCCGTACCGCTCTGTAGGCGAGCCACCCGGCCGGCCCGAACATCAGCGTCAGGAACAGGCACGGCACCACGAGCCCGTGCGGAATGCCGCGTTCCTTGGCGTCGCGGACCTCCCAGCTGCCGACGATCAGATCGAATGCCAGATAGTGCACCCATCCACCGAGCAACAGCCACGGATTCTGAAACAGGGTCTGGACGCCGGCGAGTGTGGAGAAGCTGCCTGCCGCCGATCCGAACACGGTGGCGACGATGGCGATATAGACCACGGCAAAGAACAGCGGCATCCAGAGCGCCGTCAGCGTCGTGGCAATCCATCGCACTCCCGGCAGGGCGGCCAGCGCAATCCATCCCACGATGGCGACGGTGTTGAGGAACGAAAACAGCTGGTCAGGAGTCATGAACGCCCTTTCGTCAAGGAGCCGACCGCCCCGGCGGCGGGGAACGACCGCGGTGCGTGCGGCGTCGTGTGGCGACGGGGTCGGGATGCGAGCGCCGCGGCGACGATTGTCGCAGTGGCCCAGACCGCCAGCGCCGAGGCCGTCGGGGACGAGAGGGCGACGAGCGACTCGCCGCGGAGCGCCTGCCAGAGGAGCAGCGCGAACAACGCGACGTAGCTTGCGGCCGCCACCGTGATGACGCGCGCGCGCGCGGTGTCCGCCCACCGTCGTGGCATCGCCAGCAGCAGGAGCGGCAGCACCTGGACTGCGTGCAGGCCGACGAAGTGCGGCACGCGCAGGTCGCCGTGTTCGGTGCTCCAGCCGGTGCCTGGCAGCCCGGCGCCCCCATCGGCGGCGCCGACCGTGTGTGCGCCGGCGACCGGCATTGCCTGTGTCTGCCGCGCCTGGTCGAGTTGCGATGCGGTGGGCGCGGTCATGAGTCCGCCTGACGCCCCGCCAAGAATGGTGATGGTCATGCCCAGCCGTAACGCCCAGCCGAGCGCGTGATCGTTCATGCGCTGACGCCACAATGCCGCCGCGACGGCGACGCTGGCGAGCGTCTGCAGGAGGATGCCGGCACCCATTGCGGAGAAGAGCACGGCGTCGAGCGGAGTGCCCACGTTGAAGTGACTCGTGGTGCCGCGCCACGCCTGCACCGCGATGATGGCGACCTCGCCGACGAACACCGCGGCGGTGATTCCGCCGACGTGCGTGCGGCTGCGCGTCCACGTGGGTATTGCGGTGAAGACCCAGAGCAACGTGAATCCATAGATGGCGGTCGAGAGACCGAACTTGGCCGGCTTCAGCCACGCCGGTGCGCCGGCGATGGTGCGCGGATCGAGCCACAGGCCAGCGACCGCGGCGATGAACGCCGCCAGCATCAGCAGGCTGGCGACTGCCAGCGGCCGGTTGATGGCGCAGGCGCGCGAGACGAGGGCGGTGATGCGAGCGTAGACCGACATGGAACCTCCAGCGGCGCGATATGTAAGCGATGTCAACATGACGATAATGTTGAATGTTGACCATGTCAACATCTAATCGCTATCCTTGCAGACGATGGCATCACGGGCTCGCATCTCACCCCCGTCCACGCGCTCCGCGAAGGCGCGCCCTGCCCGGCGTGCCCCGGGCCGCTATCACCACGGCGACCTGCGCCGCGCCCTCATAGAGGAGGCGGTACTCACCATTCAGCAGCAGGGCGTCGAAGGTCTCACGCTCAGATCCGTCGCCGAACGGCTGGGCGTGTCGCGAACGGCGCTCTATCGCCACTATCGGGACAAGGGCGCGCTGCTTGCGGCGGTGGCACGTGAAGGGTTTCGCGCGTTTGGCGACACCCTCGCCGAGGCGTTCGCCGCCCCAGGTGGTGGTCCAGCCGGGTTTCAGGCGATGGGTCGGGCCTACGTGCGCTTCGCGGTGACGCATCCTGCGCACTACCGCGTGATGTTCGGTGGCTTTCTCGACGCCTGCAATCGCGATCCGGAACTGGTGGCCGAGGCGGAGCGGAGCTTCGCCGCCCTCACCGGTGCCATTGTCGGGTTGCAGCGGGCTGGACTCTTGTGCCCAGACGATCCGGCACGGCTGGCCAGGCACGTCTGGGCCGTGAGCCATGGTGTGGCGATGCTGGCGATCGACGGTCAGCTCCGCGGCGCCGATCCCGACGAAGAGATGCAGTACGCCATTGACAGGCTGTTGACGGGGATCAGGAAGATGTAGAGATGTGGGGATGTAGAGATGTGGGATGTCGTGACGGCTGAACTGAATCCACGACTGACCTGGAGGCGTCTCATGGCGACGGAGGAGTGATGACATGTCTCAGCGAAGAGTGATTGCCGTTGTCGGCGCCACCGGTGCGCAGGGTGGCGGATTGTGTGAGGCCATTCTCAACGACCCGAACGGCGGCTTCTCGTGCCGCGCCATCACCCGTGATCCGCACAAGGACAAGGCACGGGCGCTGGCCGCGCGTGGAGCCGAGGTCGTGCAGGCGGACCTTGACGATGTCGCGAGTCTGACGCGGGCCTTCACTGGTGCCGCCGGCGCCTACTGCGTCACGAACTTCTGGGAGCACTTCTCGGCCGAGAAGGAAAAAGCTCAGGCGAAGAACCTGGCCGATGCCGCACGGGCGGCCGGTGTCCAGCACGTGATCTGGTCAACGCTGGAAGACACGCGCAAGCTGATGGATGCCGACGATGCGCGAATGCCGATGCTTCAGGAAAAGTATCGCGTGCCCCACTTCGATGCGAAGGCGGATGCCGACGAGCACTTTGCCGACCTGCCGTCCACCTACCTGGTGACGTCGTTCTACTGGGACAACCTCTACGCGTTCGGCCTGGCACCGAAAAAGGCCGCCGATGGCGTGTACGAGTGGGCGTTTCCCATGGCCGACAAGCGCCTCGCCGGCATTGCCGCAGAGGACATCGGGCAGATCGCGTACGCCCTGTTCAAGGCGGGACACACGTATGTGGGCCAGCGCATTGGCGTCGCCTCTGAGCATTTGACCATCGAGCAGATGGGCGCCGCCTTGTCCCGGGTCCTCGGTATTGGGCCGATTCGTTATCACGACGTGTCGGCCGATGCCTACCGCGGATTCGGGTTTCCCGGTGCCGACGAGATGGGCAACATGCTGCAGGTGTATCGCGACTTCGAGCGTGAAGTGACGGGACAGCGCGATACGGTGCAGAGCCGCGCCCTGTATCCCCGCCTGCTGACATTCGAGCAGTTCCTGACGAGGCACAAAGACAAGATTCCCCTCTAGCGGGAAACCACGTCGGCGGCGGACGGTCGATGGCATAGAATCGCCCTCGATGAGCTCCCTTGCGCGCGCCCTGTCCGCTCGCCGCGTCCGCACCGTTGCCCTCTTCTGTCTGCTCGCGGTCTTTGGCGCCTCGCTGGCGTTTGCACAGCGAGGTGCGCCGAAGCTCACGAGCCCACAAGAGCAGTTCGGCCACGACATCGGCGACGACTACGTGCTCGTGAACTACACGCAGTATGTCGAGTATCTGCAGAAGCTCGATCGCGAATCAGAGCGGATGACGGTGGTCGACATCGGCAAGACCGAAGAAGGCCGCCGCGAGCTGATGGCCATCATCACCTCGCCGGAGAATCACAGGAAGCTGGCGCAGTTCAAGGAGACCAACCGCCGCCTGGCGCTGGCCGAAGGGCTCACCGACGATCAGGCCCGCCAACTGGCGCGTGACGGCAAGACGGTGGTCTGGATCGACGGCGGACTCCACGCCACCGAAGTGCTCGGCGCCCAGCAGCTCATTGAGACCATCTATCGCCTCAACGCACGGACCGACGCCGAGACCGTGCGGATCCTCAACGACGTGATCGTGCTCTGCGTGCTCGTGAACCCGGACGGCATGGAACTGGTTTCGAACTGGTACATGCGCGAGCCGAATCCGGAGCGCCGTTCCACGAGCTTCCTGCCGCGGCTCTATCAGAAGTACATCGGCCACGACGACAACCGCGACTTCTACATGATGAACATGTCGGAGAGCGTCAACGCCAACCAGATCATGTATCGCGAGTGGTTTCCCGCGATCATGTACAACCATCACCAGACCGGTCCGGCTGGCGCCGTGCTGTTCGCGCCACCGTTCCGCGATCCCTTCAACTACCACTTTGACCCGCTGGTGGTGCTCGGCATCGATACGGTCGGCGCGGCCATTCACACCCGCCTGGCGGTGGAAGGAAAGCCCGGCGCGGTGATGCGTACCGGCGCGCCGTACTCGACCTGGTTCAACGGCGGTATCCGCACCACGTCGTACTTCCACAACCAGATCGGCATCCTGACCGAGATGATTGGCAACCCGACGCCGGTGCAGATTCCGTTCGTACCCGAGATGCAGTTGCCGCGCGCCGATGTGCCGAACCCGATTGCGCCGCAGACGTGGCACTTCAAGCAGTCGATCGAGTATTCGATCACCAACAACTACGCCATTCTCGACATCGCGTCGAAGCGCCGCGAGGATTTCCTCTTCAACATGTACAAGATGGGGAAGAACGCCATCGACAAGGGGAACCGTGATACGTGGACGATTCACCCCAGGCGTATCGAGGCGGCCCGGCTCGCGCTCGACGCACCACCGGTCGGAACCCGTGCGGTCGGCAATGCCACGCCCTCGATCGAGCGCGGACAGGAGATCTACAACATGGTGCTGCACGATCCGACGCGTCGCGATCCTCGCGGCTTCGTGCTGTCCGCCGACCAACCGGACTTCCCGACGGCCACCAAATTCGTCAACACGCTGATCAAGGCCGGCGTTGTCGTGCATCGGTCGACGGCGTCGTTTTCGGTGCAGGGGAAGACCTATCCCGCGGGCTCGTACATCGTCAAGGCCGCACAGGCGTTCCGTGCGCACCTGATGGACATGTTCGAACCCCAGGACCATCCGGACGACATTCCCTATCCAGGCGGTGCGCCGAGGCCCCCGTACGACGTGACGGGATACAACATCGCCTATTCGATGGGTGTGCAGTTCGACCGCATCCTCGACGCGTTCGACGGTCCTTTCGAGAAGATGGTCGACGTTGTTCCGCCACCCACGGGATTGTTTGGCGAGGCCCCCGCCGGTGGCGGATATCTCATCAGCCACCAGATGAACGACGCGTTTGTGGCGGTGAACCGTCTGCTGAAGGCGCGTCAGGAGATCTTCTGGCTCAAGACCCGCGCGACGATCGGCGGCCGGCAGCACCCCGCCGGTACGATGTACGTCCCGGCCACGACTCAGGCGTCTGCCATCCTGAAGCAGGTGACCCTCGACAAGGGGGTCAGCGTTGAGGCTGTGGCGTCCGTACCCTCGGGTGACATGGTGAAGTTACGACCGACACGCGTCGGTCTGTGGGATCAGTACGGTGGATCGATGCCGTCCGGCTGGACGCGCTGGTTGTTCGAACAGTACGAATTCTCCTTCGAGGTCGTCTATGCACCGACACTCGATGCGGGCAACCTGAATGATCGGTTCGACGTGCTGGTGTTTGTGGACGGCGCCATTCCGGCGAGGGACGCGCTCGGCAGTGGCGGTCAACCGAATCCGTCGACCATTCCTGCAGAGTATCGTCCCTCGGTCGGTCGCGTGACAGTGGCGCGCACCGTGCCCCGGCTGCGTGAGTTCATCGAGCGTGGCGGCACCGTGCTGACGATCGGATCGTCGACCGCGCTTGGCTATCACCTGAACCTCCCGATTCGCGACGCGCTCGTCGAGCACGCGGCCAACGGCGTCGAGCGGCCGCTGCCGCGCGAGAAGTACTACGTTCCAGGGTCGATTCTCGAAGCCCGGATCAATAACGCCGCGATGCTCGCCTGGGGGATGTCGTCGACGGCGATGGTGTTTCACGATGAGAGCCCGGCGTTTCGCTTGCGCCCCGACGCGTCGGCCGCGGGTGTCACTCCTGTCGCCTGGTACGAGAGCGCCACACCGCTTCGGAGCGGATGGGCCTGGGGGCAGCAGTACCTCGATCAGGCGGTCTCCATCGTTGAGGCCACGCTCGGCAAGGGACACGTCGTCCTGTTTGGCAATGAAGTCGCCTGGCGGGCGCAGCCGCACGGCACGTTCAAGATGTTGTTCAACGGGCTCTTTCTCGGCAGCGCCACGGCGCAGCCCTAGTTTGTTTCGAGGACCGACATGCAGACACTCCGCGCTCAACGGCCCCTGGTGCTCGCCTCATTGCTCGTCGTCGCCGGCGCGACCTGGCGGCTCGCTCCCGCGGCGCGCGTTCAGGCGCAGGGGCCGGTGGTACGCCACCGGATGACCCGGCTGACCAACACCATCTACCGCGCCGACAATCCCGGCACGGCCGGTCTCAACTCAACCTCGTGGGTTTTCGTCAATGACGACGACGTGCTGGTGACCGACTCGGAAGGGTCGCTCGACGCCGCGCGCTCATTGCTCGCGGGCATTGCCACCATCACGGACAAGCCGGTCCGGTACCTGGTCGATACACACTTCCACATCGACCACGCCTACGGCAACGCGGCGCTGCCGTCGACCGTGCAGATCATCGGCAGCGACTTCACGCACCGGATGCTCGTCAGCACCGAGGCGCGTGAGGGCGTGACGTTCAAGAACTTTGGCGTCGATCCGTACCCGGCCCGCCTCGACAACATCAGGAAGCAGCTGGCCGCGGAGACTGACCCCGGCAGGAAGCAGGCGCTCGAGCAGCAACTCGCCCAGCAGACGGCGAGCTACGAGTTCTACCGCAGCGACTTCCCGCTGAAGGCGCCGAACCTGAGCGTGAAGGAAGAAATGTCGATCTGGTCCGGTGCGAAGGAGTTCCGGATCATGTACCTTGGTCGCGCCCACACCGCAGGCGATGTGGTGGTGTATGTGCCGTCGGAGAAGGTGGTCGCCAACGGCGACATCCTGTTCAAGGCCACGGTTGGCTGGCAGGGCGATGCGTTTCCGAACGAGCATCCCGACACGATCGAGGCGCTCAGGAAGATCGACGCCGAACTCCTGCTCCCTGGACACGGCGATCCGATCCAGGGCCGGGGCGAGATCGATCGCGTGATCGGTAACATGCAGAACTATCTGCGTGAGGAGTGGCGGCAGGTGTCAGCGGCCAAGCAGGCCGGGCTCACACCCGAGGACGCGCTCGCGAAAGCCGACTTCACTCGCTTCCGTGATTTCTACGGGAACGGCGCGACGCCGAGCCTGGCAGCCGTGCGGCGCATCTACAACATCATCGACAACAAGGTCATTCGATAACGTTCCACGGTTCCACGGTTCCACGATTCCTCGGTTCCACGGTTCCACGGTGCCGGGTTCCCCGGTTTATGCGCCCGGGTTGTTCGCCGCGCGCTCGATCTGATCGACCCAGCGTTCGAACGCCTGGCACAGGCCCTCGATGCCCCCGTCGTCCGTTGAGGCGACGCGCTCGGGGCCATGGACGATGTGGATGGTCGCGTCGAGATCGACGGTCCCCTCCACGCGTGGCATCGCTTGCGCCCGAGCAACCGCCGCGCGGGCTTCATCAATCGCCTGATCGACGGTGCGGTTACAGGCGTCTGCGAGCGAGTCGGCGGAGAGCGAGCGGCCGGTGAGCGAACGCACCGTGTCGTCGAACGCCACCGCATTGCCTGGCGCCCAGTAATGGGTGGCGAGGTCGCGTCCGACGCGCGGGTTGTCCGTGATCGCGCCATCGCGCTCAACGAAGAACGTGCGTGTCTGGTATGACGCCATCTCGGCCAGCACGTAGCCGTGATAATAGGCGCTCGACTCGCCGCTCAGCAGGTGTGGCACGGCGAGCACAGGCCTGACGCCTGCGTTCAGCCCCTGAAGGCGGGCCTCAATCGTCCGCAACTCCGCAATGACACGTTCGGGCGTCCGCTCGCGATCGTCGAGCTCGTAGATCGTTCGCTCTGCAAACGGCACCGTGAGCATCGAGCGCACCTCCCAGCCCCGCAGTGGCTGGATGTCGCGGATGTTCTCCTCGATCAGTGCCATGGGCATCGTGCGTCCCTGCACGTCGGCGGCATAGCGGATCCGCCAGTCGGCGTCGCCAAGCAGCGAGTCCATGAACATCGACTGCGTCTCGGCATAGGCGACACTCGTGGGCGCAAACTCCTGGCTGAAGCACGGGGCCTCGCTGATGACGTTGGAGAAGTGCGCCGCGTGTCCGCCCTCGTGAAACAACGTTTCGGCGGCGCGCAGGCCGCTGCCCACCTGGCCGGCGACCGAGTTGGCCGTGAAGTTGATGCGCGCCGGCTGCCACGTGCCGTCGGCAAAGAATGCCGGCACCGGGCCATGCATGAAGCCGTTCTCGTACTTGCCCTTGCGGTCGAGGAGATCGAGTGTCAGCGTGGCGCCACGAAACGACACCGACAGGGCCGCGAACGACTCCAGCCATCGCCGCACCGCTGTGGCGAAGCCGAAGTAGGGGTCGAGGGCCTCGGTCAGCTTGCCGGAGCGGAGAAACGGAAAATTCCACGGTTCCCGGCTGCCTGCACCGTGCTTCTTTTCGAACGCGTGCAGTTCGTGCGTGGCCCGTTCTGCCGTCCGCTGCGCCAGATCGTCGAGCTTGGCGAACAGCGTTCGCTTGCTCATGCGTTCGACGATGTTGACCTTCCAGTCGTAGTAGTCCTCGTAGCCGAGCAGCCGGGCGAGCCGGTTGCGCATGGCGACGATCTCGAGAAATCCGTGTTCGATCACGAACGGCTCGATCGAGCGCAGTCCCTCGAAGGCGGCGCGGCGGCGGCGTTCGTCGTGCTCGACGCGCATCATCAGCGAGAGCTTCACGCTCGAGGCCGGATGGAACACGCCGCTGTCGGGGTCGACGTAGCCGAGCCGCATCGTGCCGCGCGCATGTTCCAGCGCCTGCTCACGCTCGACGATCTCTTCCGACAGCTTCTGGCCCGCCGGGTCTTCGATGACGTGTGCGCCGAGCATGGCGATCCAGCCGCGCAGCACATGGCGGTCGGTGTCGGAGCCGTCGTTGGTGCGCTCGAGGTCGCGCAACCGCTTCAATCGCTCGGGTGATTGCAGGAACCGGTTGACCGCGATCTCGGCGTGGCCCAGGGCGTCCTGCGCCTTCTCGGCGTCGGCGGTCAGCCCCATCTTGGCTTGCCAGAAGAGATCTTCCTTGTGCGTGTGGAGCGCCAGGTATTCGTTGCGCAGGTCGCGGAGGTGCGTGGCCAGGGTCATGATGATGCGACTATGCCCGTCCGACGAACTCGCGCGTCTCGGTGTGCACCTTGACGCGGTCGCCTTCCTTGACGAACAACGGCACGCGCACTTCCATGCCCGTTTCGAGTGTCGCCGCCTTGGTGACGCTGCCGCTGCTGGTGTCGCCGCGGACCGCGGGCTCTGTATAGGTGACGTTCAGCTCGACGTGCGGCGGCAGTTCCATGCCGATCGGATTGCCGTTGTACTTCAGGATCTCGACCGGCAGGTTGTCGACGAGAAACAGGCGATCGTCGCCGAGCGTGTCGCTGGTCAGCGTCACCGTTTCGTAGCTCTCCTGATCCATGAAGTTGTAGCCGTGGTTATCCGAGTAGGAATAGGTGGCCTTGATCTTCACCAGATCGGGTTCGCCGAACTTCTCTCCCGCCTTGAATGTGCGATCGAAGACCGCGCGCGTCAGCAGGTTGCGCATCTTCACGCGGACCAGCGTCTGGCCGCCGCGGGCGGTGGGCCTGGAGATTTCGACCTCGAGGCAGTGAAACGGCGCATTCTCGTACTCGAAGAACATCTTGCGCTTGATGTCGATCGCTTCAATCAGTGATGCCATGAACTGCCGATCATAGCGCGTTCGACGGGTTAGTATCTCCGTCATGACGACACGCCTCTACCTGGTGCGACACGGCGCGACACCGCTGACCGCAGAAGACAAGTTCTCGGGTGCCGACGGTGTCGACCTCTCCGACGAGGGGCGCGCGCAGGCCTCGGCGCTGGCCGGGCGGCTGCGTGGCGAAGCCATCGCGGCTGTGTACACCAGTCCCCTGTCACGAGCGATGGAGACCGCGCGCATCCTGTCGCACGGGTGGGGCGCTGAACCGGTCGCGATCGA